>CACZRT010000001.1 GCA_902783585.1 uncultured Lachnospiraceae bacterium
ATGATCACATCCGCAAGCTCCGGATTCGTCATCGCTTCATTTAATTCCGCCGCACAGGCAGACGGGGTATTGCTGATCCCAATCCCGCTTCCTTCATAACAGTTCGGCCCGAGATAGATCTGATAGCCCTTATCTTTAAATAGCTTGATTGCATTCTCAAATCGGGACTGATACGGCTCTATGGCACATCCAAAGGATGGTGCTATAAACCCGATCTTGCCGCCTGGTTTCAAGCATTTCGGATATCTCATCTTCTATTACCTCTTTGATTTCTTCTTATCCTTCTTGATCTGTTCATCATGGAATCCTACACCCGATCGCACGATTCCTTAGCCGGTTTCATTATATAATATGCCAATTCCGCCGGTCAATCAGAAACTAACTGACCGGCGGAATGGTTCCGATCATAATACCAACAATAGTCCCAATTATGATCGTATCAGTCGTTCGAATTATCATCTGACAATGCTCCTAATTATACTCTAACGCATACTGCAGCAGATAATCCTCTCCATCATCGAACAATGCAGTGATCGCATCCTCGTCCATCGGTACGATCACATCGAGCGGTATCTTGGAGAGATGATCCGTTCCGGTATCAATGAAGAAGCTTCCGTCCTCGTTCATACACGGAACGGCTGAGAATGTGAGAGACCCGCATTCTAATTCGATACCTGTTACTGCCTGACCGGAGCTGTTGGACTTGGTAAATCCCATGGTCGTCACATTCGGATAATCACTGACCATGGCAGTCATATGATCGCCGGCACTGATCGTCTCCGCATTCACCAGGACAATGATATCCATTTCCGGCACAAGATCCTCTCCGGTATATGTAAGCTTACCGCCAATCTCGTATGTGCCGGTTGCTTCGTCCTTCACGTAATCTGCCGTCTTTCTGTCGACCACACCGGCATAGCTCTCGGTATATTCACCCTCCGGCGCGATCAGGGAACACAGACTCATGATCATATACGGAGAACCGCCGCCATTGCTCCGCAGATCCAAAATCAGATGCTCAACACCGCTCTCCTTTAACTCGTAGAGCTTTGTCCGCAAT
The DNA here is from genome assembly GCA_902783585.1 of uncultured Lachnospiraceae bacterium. Classification (GTDB taxonomy): domain Bacteria; phylum Bacillota; class Clostridia; order Lachnospirales; family Lachnospiraceae; genus CAG-632. The sequence goes on from CACZRT010000001.1 coordinate 1,061, forward strand.
TCATTCTGCATAACAGAATAATCCGTACCATTATAAGTCTCCATATCATACGACATACTGGTGATCCGCAGCAGTGCCGTATCCTCATCCTCCATTTCCCAGGTAAGATTCGCTAATACTACACCCTGATCGATAATTTCGATCGTCTTGCGCATACGGTCTGCATATACTCCGATACTTGGCGCATTCACCTGCTTCGTCTCGCCATTCTCATCCAGATAGGTGATCTCCACGCTGTCACCGCCAATTCCGGACATATAGATCGGAAGATAGAATTCCTTATTCTCCTTATCCGGAAATGCGATGGTCGTACACCGCACCTGATCATAATAGGTATCCGGCGTCTTGCCGTCCCATGCCGTGATCACCGTTCCGTTATGGATTCCGGCCTTCGCAGGAACACTGTCCGGCTCTACATTCACTGCGGCATATTCTCCCGAATCCATGCGGATCAGGGACAAGCCGTAATCATTACCGAAGGCGGTCTGCTCCGCCTGCTTCATAACATCTTCCCTATTATCAACATAAGAGGTATGTCCGTCATAGAATTCCGCAGTGAATTCCTGCCAGCATAGCACGTTCTCGACAGCATCTCCGTCCTTCTGAACCTGCCGGAACTTTGGCTCATACTTCGCATACAGCGCATCCCAGTCGATCCCCTTATAGTCCGTCATTATGTAATGCGCCTTCATGGTCTCGAACCCTTCCTTGAATTCCTTCAGGTAGTCCGGGGAACGATAGCTCTTACCGAACACACAGATCGGGATCGTGACCAGACAGCCGATCAATGCCAGAACACAGCTGATCCTCCGACCGGTCGGATTCTCAAAGAAGAACCCATACAATAACAGGATCGCCGCCAGATAGACTCCCGACATCAGCAGTTCCTTACCGGCAAGAACCGTTATGAGCAGGATTACTATGGCCGGTGCAAGGAAGATCAGACGCCACTTACTGCTCTTCATTTTCAAAGAATACGAAGTAAGCAGCAGCAGTCCGACCGACCCTAGTATTCCGATGATTACACATATGATATCTTCGTTTATCATATTCTTACTCCTTCTGATTTCAATTTATCCTTCTTGACAATTATTATCTTGTCTTACTTATCTTTCCTAACTCTTTCTTTCCTGAACCGGTCTGGTTCTAAGGTCATCGCTATCCTTAATTCACATCATCCTGTCGGAAGAACCAATATCCAATGAACAGGCATAGTCCCCCAAACAGCACGGAAGCCGCGATCGTCAACAACACAGAAGCCGCTGTCATATCTGCACTGTATGCATAGATCCTGTCACTGCTTATGTCCAGAATATCGTAGGTACTCCAACCCTTATAGTCCCCGACCAGCTGCAGATTCGTTATACCAAGTAATACGGACTTCGGGCTTTTGGCAATATCCGGAAGAATGGCACCGAAGATCGTGATCAAGAAGCTGAACACGATCGTCAGATATCCATTTCGAATAATATACGTAATACAGACGATCTCTCCCGCGATCCGCAGAAACGGAAGCAGGGCCAGGATCTGACGAAGCATATAGCCTGACAGAGGAACGCTATCTCCCCAACCATATACAATAGTCATGACGATCCCGGGAACCTCTGACAGTATCAAGGCTCCCACTGCGCCGATCAATGCTGCCGGTATCATATGGCTGATATAGATCTCCTTCCGGAGATATCCACCCATCAGCTCATAGTTCGCTGTCTTATCGTTATAGTCCATCCCGCAGAGCAGACCGACCGTCACTCCGATGAACAGGATCGGATAGAAATAGATCCCGCCGCCCGCACCTGCGAGATAAGCACTTGCCGACAATTCTTCTTCCTTCGCATTAATGATATATCCGATCAGCCCCATTGCTTGCAGAACGGCACTGACAACAAATAATATATAGAATAATTTCGCCCGGAATAATTGATATAATTCCGCTCGCAGTATATTCTTCATAACCTGTGACCTCCATGTAATTCCTTAATGACTACTTATATCCCTGCCTGTTGATTTCTGTATATCAAGCTCCCATCAAAGCTTCATGATCATTCTCTATCAGCCTTCCGCATGCTCAGATATCCGATCATCAGATAGATACCGCCTATGATGAGCGAGATCAGGATCGTTCCGAGGATCATACCTATACTCAGCGAAGTATCGCCGACCATCACACTCTCCCCATCCACGATCTGCTCCTTCGCATTCGTGACCATCAGAAGACTCATGATATTCGAGAATCCGAACTGGAAGGTCAGACTGATATTTAACAGCTCCTCCAGAAGCGTACAGATCAACATAGTTCCATCCGTCACCACAAAGCTGATGATCAACCCCTTGAAGCTGTTCTTCATGATCGTGGACAGCAGGATGGATATGCAGCTCAAGCGCAGCAGCGGGAAGACCGACAGTCCGATACGTAACCAGGCTTCCGTCACGTCTGCGGAATTCCCCCAGCCGTTCAGTATCGTTGCCAGCAGGAGCGGAAGGAGCATAACGAACATGCAGTTAAGAACCCCCCAGATCAGAGAAGTGATCACTCTTGCCCAGTAGACCTCCTTCCGGCTGTGCCCGTTCAGCATCTCATAGTTGATCGTCTTATCATTATAATCCTGTGCGATGATCCTCGTGATCACGAACACATTCATGGTAACGATAATGATCGCATTCTCTCCCATAGCTCCGTTAAAATACTCGGCTCCGGTCATCTCGATTGCGCCATCTACGAACAGCATGAGCAGCATGAGAGCGGTAAATACGATAAATACAATGATTATAAAATTATCCCGTATGGTCTGATAATTCTGTGATTTAACAATATTCCACATATTACTCCTCACTCTCCACCATATTCATATAGTACTCTTCCAGATTCGCCTCATGCATATTCAGCTCCGTCGGGATCACACCGCCCTCGTACAACGTCCGCGAGATCTCCGGCAGCCTGTCTAACTGTTCATATAACCGAATGCTTCCATTCTCTTCTACATCATACCGGCTCACCTTACACTGCTCCTGCAGGATCGCAAGTGCCAGCGCATCATCATCCGTATGAATGTGATAATATTCCGCACATTGAAGCTTCAGCTCATCCGCGGTTACCACCTGCCTGATCGTTCCGTGGCTGATAAAGATATAATCCGTACACAGCAGAGATAATTCACTTAAAATATGGGAGGAAATGATGATCGTGATATTCTGCTCCTTGTTAAGCTTTAAGAGCAGCTCCCGGATCTCCACGATTCCCTGCGGATCCAGGCCATTGATCGGCTCATCCATGACCATGAGCTCCGGCTTGCCAAGCAATGACATAGCAATTCCAAGACGCTGCCGCATACCCAGAGAGAAGTTCTTCACCATCTTCTTGCCGGTATCCTGAAGACCAACGATCTCCAACACCTCATCCACCCGGCTCTTATCCGGTATTCCTCTTTGAAGCCTCTGCTTCTCCAGGTTCTCCCGGGCGGTCATCTTCTCCTTCGCATACGGAGTCTCGATCATGAAGCTCATCCGGCTTCTCGCCTTGGCAAGCCCCTTCTCACTGCTTTCTCCGAACAAGCTGATACTGCCCTCGGTCGGAAGGATCAAGCCTCCCATGGTCTTCATGATCGTCGTCTTGCCGGCACCATTTGGCCCGATCAGACCGCAGATCATACCCTCCCGCACCTGGAAGGATACCTCAGCAAGTGCTTTCTGATTCATATATTGCTTGGTCAGATTCTTCACATCTACAATCACATCATTCATATCACACGCTCCTCACAAATCGTACATACCACATTGATATGCTATAACCATAAATCTTATATTTAAAGAATTTCTTAAATCGGTTTATTATTTTTAAAAAAGATCCAGCCGGGGAGCAAAGAATAAAAAAGAGGCCGCTTCTCGCAGCCTCTTGGTCTTAGTCAATGATTCCCATCTCACGATAGAATCTCTTCCGTGCTTTCTCATCCTTCAACGCCTTGGTTACATCATCCATTCTTTCCGCTTCCATCAACTGTTCTATCAGTTTGGATAATCGGTTCTCTCCCTTTACTTCTCCTCTGGCTTCTCCTTCAGCAATTAATTCTTTTCTATAATCCTGAAACGTCATACTCATTCTCTCACATCCCTTCTCATCGCTCTTATAATAATGACTCTGCCTGCTGAACTCCTTAAAATGCTTATTATCAATTTCACCTTCGCATAAAAACAGCTGTAATAATTCAGACTGTATGGTATCCTCCTTAATAGCTGTATTGGCAAAAATGATCAATTCACCGTCCTCAATCGGACACCACTTGTCGTCCACATTTTGACATCTGCGAATTTCTGTTACCGCATGTCCACTCTTAAGTGCATCATATTCCGAAATATAAACTATCACTACATTTGGAATATCCTTAAATTGTGTTCGCTTTCTGGTCTTAGTTGTTGTGATAATACTGCTATGAAATCTCGCCCGCCGAATATCGTCATTGACCGCCTCATTCTGGACTTCAATATTACAGAACCCCCTCGAGGTCCGGCAAAATGCATCCAAAATCACTCCCCTATGTGCACCTTTGATTGAATACTGTGTTTTCGACTCAATAACCATCAACTGCTCATCCTTCAGTAAAGTACGCAATACTTCCTGACAAAATGCATTACTTTCACCAAGCAATTGAAAATATGGATCATCAATCGGACGCATGGATTCAGCAGATATTGCTATCTTCTGATCAAACTCCATTCCTTCCTCCTTCGTTGCAAATCAATTCGCTTTGAATCCAACGTCATATGCAACATCTGAAAAATGGAATGTTACTTTAACTAATATTACAACTCTATTCTACCTATATTATTGAAAATTTACAATACCATTCCTCATCAAAATCATTCCATAAATCGGATTGCATATACGTTCTTATCATCTATTACTGGAAATATCATACAGAGCTGATGATATACTCATCAGCTTAAGAAATGAGAGACGATTATATTGTAAAAGAATAAACGACATATGTCAATAC
>CACZRT010000002.1 GCA_902783585.1 uncultured Lachnospiraceae bacterium
AAAGAAGGCATACAGGAAGGCAGGAAAGAAGGCCGGTTGGGAATGATTAAAGAATTATTGGAGGAACACCTTCTGTCTCTGCAAGATGCAGCGCGAAAGCTGAATTTGACAGAGGAGGAATTAAAAAGACAGCTTAGTATCTGAGAAGGAAGGGGAAATTGATATGTGTAAAGCAATTTATGATATGGTGGAAGACGGAAGAAAAGAAGGTATACATGAAGGCGGAGTTAAAAACAATGCTGCTCCTTGTCACATCGTACTTTCGTAGTACAGCTTCATGAGGGCTGCCCGGGTCTCGGCGCCGGTCTTTTGGTAGAGATTGTTCATGTACCGGTAGAGCATTCGTTCGGAGATGCCGAGGGCTTCCGCAATGTTCTTCATGGTATCGTCGCTGGTGAGCAGCTCCTTCAATACGTCACATTCTCGTGGAGTGAAGTGATATTTCTCGGTGAAGGCAAGGAATTTATCTGCCGTCTTATCTGTAATAATGTCTGATGCAGGATCTGTGATGGTATCAGCCGCAGGAGCATTTGACGGGATACTCTGCCAGGTGGCGCTGTCGTTATCAGATGGTATATGATCAGCGGACGCATTTTCAAAGAGAGCCAGCTTTCTAAGATATGACAGTGTCGGGGTGTTGTGCTCCTGCTCGGCCGCGTCAAGCTGATACTGGGTGAGGAGATCGGCAATCGCGAATTCGATCGCGCCGATGAATAGAAGGGCGAGGATCAGGATGATCAGATAGGTATGCTGGCCAATACGCTGTGTCAGATAGAGTCCGGCAAATGTTTCCAATATGTTGATGATCCGCGCAAAGGATACCCATAGATCCGGATTCTTTGTCTTAGGTGCAAGAGAGAGAAAGCTCAGGATCAGATATCCGGTCATGGCGCCCACGATGAAGTAGAACAGACTGAACCGGACATTCGGGTAATCCGGAGAGTAGGTGCAGGCAAAGCAGACGACCATAGCGCATAGCCCGAATATGTGGATAAATCGGCTGCCGAAGATGTCGAAGGCCAGCCCGACGAACAGATATCCGACGATCACGAAGAGTCTCGGGAAGGACATAAAGTTGGTTTCGGCATAGAAATAAGTGGTTTCGTTAAGAAGTGCCATGACATAGAAGCTTAAGCCTAAGATCACGGCATAGATGACCTTACGGCGGATAGAGGTATTATATTTCGGTGTTTCCTCTGCATAAGGCAGCAGATCATTAAAGATCACCTGATCTTTCTTGCGAAGGATCAGATAGAGCAGCAGGATAAAGATGACCGTCAGCATAATGATGATTGGAATCCTAAGCTGCAACATTTCCTGAAGCAGGAACTGCAGCAGTATGGAAATGGATGTGCAGCCGCCCACGATCAAGCCGAGATGGGAATATTGATAGAGTTCGGAGGATATGCTGTAATAGACCGCTGTGCCGATATATCCGATACAGAGGGAGCTTATGAAGTCGCATAGGATCAGGATATAGGAGCCGGCTGGAAGGAATATCATTCCGATCATACTGCAGATAAAGAGGACGCTTAAGGTATTCAGAAGCGTCTTTCTTGATGTGATAGTCTTGAATATGCGACGGCTGATCGGAAAGAGCAGGAAGCCGATCGTCTGCGTCACCTGAATTAGGAAGTACAGGATCGTTCCGGAGGACTCGGCGCGCCCGGATTGCTGATCGATCATAGTTCCGTAAGTCGAGAATTCAAATGTAAACAGAATATATAGTATTATATAATAGATAATACGTTTTTTTGTATTCGGTATCGTGTTATGTGCAGTGTGTTCTGGTGTCATAGGGCTGCCTTCTTTGTCTATGTCTGATATGGTTTTTGCGGTTATTTTACGGTTAATGGAAAAATCATTTTTTTCAGTAATCATTGTATCAGAATTCAGGAAAAAGTACAGATGGTATTCCTATTTTTTTCGGAAGACATTTTTTTGCGGGGAATATAATTTGGGACTACAACTTATGATGATTAACTGTTATAATATGATGATAAGGTCGAAAAGGTCATAATGCGATCATGCTTGCATGAATCGCATCATGACTTTGAGACCCGCCGAACATGAGGAAGCAGCAATTTACGTAGTAAATTAGCGGATTCCGAATGTTCGTAGAATTGCGAGAGTTTCGCAGAAACGGAGCAATTCGTATCATCAGTT
>CACZRT010000003.1 GCA_902783585.1 uncultured Lachnospiraceae bacterium
CTGCTCTTTCTGTCATACTGCTCTTTCTATTATACTGTTCTTCTATATCCGACACGATTCTACCGTCAGCCTGTCAGCGTACCGCTTTCTCTTATCCCCGACTACAACTCTGCAACTTCATTTGTTCATTACACAAGCCCAGACTTACACTTTTAAGAATTCATTTCTCCTAATCAAATTCCATACCGTAATTCCGCCAGCTTCTCCTTCTTCGACTCCGCGCGCATTAAGGTCTCTCCGATCAGAACCGCATCCACACCGGCCTCGGATAACCGCTTAATATCCGCATGATCCTTCACGCCGCTTTCTGCCACATAGATAACCTCCCTTGGTACCAATTCCCGAAGTCTTCGGCTGTTATTCGTATCCACCGTGAAATCCTTTAAGTTCCGGTTATTCACGCCGATCATCCGGGCGCCTGTACGGAGCGCTGTCCGGATCTCTCCTTCATCATGCGCCTCTACCAATGCGGACAATCCAAGCGTATCACAGATCTCGATATACCGCCGGATCGTCTTCTCATCGAGGATCGAGCAGATCAGGAGCACTGCCTTAGCACCAAGCAGCTTCGCCTCGTAGATCATATATTCATCCACGACAAAATCCTTACGGATCGCCGGAGTCTTCACTTCTGAAGTGATTTCCTGCAAGTACCTGTCACTTCCCAGGAACCATCTGGGCTCTGTCAGAACCGAGATACAATCCGCGCCGGCGCTCTCATAGTCCTTCGCAATCTCCAGATATGGAAAATCCTCTGCGATCACTCCCTTAGAAGGAGACGCCTTCTTAATCTCACAGATAAATGATATTCCCTCCTTCTGTAGGGCATGTTCGAATTCAAAGCCGCCCTTCGGAAGCGCAAGCACCTCTTCTCTCACAGCCTCCAATGCTTTCCTCTTCTTACTCTCTGCCACCCGCACACGTGCATAAGCGGCAAGCTCATCTAATATGGTCATGTTGATCTCCTGTCTCACTATACTATCCTTCCAATCATTATTTCATATGTAATAATTGTCAGTCTTGTTCGAAACAGAGCGAAAGTATGCTCATTCCGGACATATACAATATACACAAGACGAAACTTTCATACATATCTTTATTTATTGGTAAGCTCCACAATCTTCGCAAGCGTCTCCGTCGCCTTCCCGGAATCGATCATCTCCGCTGCCAGCTTCACGCCGTCCTCGATCGTATCTGCCTTACCTGCAATATAAAGAGCCGCGCCGGCATTCATCAATACAATGTTGCGCTTGCTTCCCTGCAACTTACCAGACAAGATATCTCTCGTAATCTGTGCATTTTCCTCCGGTGTACCACCGACGATATCCTGCTTGCTTCCCCGCTCAAATCCAAACTGCTCCGGTGTGAGTTCATAGGACTTATACTCTCCGTTATTCAGCTCACATACCGAGGTCGGAGCGCTGACAGAGATCTCATCTAATTTGTCCTGACCATATACAACTAAGGCTCTCTTCACGCCCAGACTATATAATACCCGTGCAAGCGGCTCTACCAAAGACGAATCATATACACCCAGTAACTGATAGGTCGGGCTCGCCGGATTCGTGATTGGGCCTAAGATATTGAATACCGTCCGGATACCCAATTCCTTACGGATCGGTCCTACATACTTCATAGAAGTGTGATATTTCTGTGCAAATAAGAAGCAGAAGCCAACTTCATTAAGCAGTTCCGTACACCGTTCCGGCTCCAGCTGTATATTAACACCTAACGCCTCCAGACAGTCTGCCGTTCCGGAATTCGAAGAAGCCGCCCGATTTCCATGTTTGCTGACCTTCACACCTGCCGCTGCAAGGATCATTGCCGCCGTCGTTGAGATATTGAAGCTTCCTGCCTCATCCCCACCGGTTCCAACAATCTCCAAGGTATCCATACCGGTATCCACCTTCGTTGCCTGTGCACGCATGGCTGCTGCGCATCCTGCTATCTCATCAATAGTTTCCGCCTTAGTACTCTTGGTAGACAGTGCAGCAAGAAATGCGGCATTCTGTGTTGGCGTCGTCTCACCGCTCATAATCTCCGTGATTACCTGATATGCCTCATCATAGGTGAGATCCTGCTTGTCAACGATTTTTACAATTGCTTCCTTGATCATAATTCTTTTCTCCTTTTCTACTAATCTAAGATTCTGTTTTCAAGTATCTTCCATCTTGAAAACTTATAATAGGTGAAAGCTTATTCTATCCTTTGATTCTTCTTTCCCACTCATGAATGCTTATTATTCCTTAGTCACTTAAGAATTCTCATTTCAGGAAATTCTCAAGTATCTTCTTCCCTTCCGGCGTCAGGATTGATTCCGGATGGAACTGTACCCCGTAGATCGGATACTCTGTATGCTGCACCGCCATGATCTCTCCGTCACTTGTCCGGCCGATCACCCGTAAGCAGTCCGGCAACGTGTCTTCATCGACGGCCAGGGAATGATATCTCGCAACACGAATCTGCTCCTGCAGACCTGCAAAGATCGGACTCTCGGTATCGATCCTGGTCTCCGACTGCTTCCCATGCATCAGCGTCTTGGCGTAGGTAACGGTCGCACCATAGGCTGCACAGATTGCCTGATGACCTAAGCATACCCCCAGGATCTTAATATCCTTAGGAAGCTCCCTTGCCGCCTCCATGATCACGCCGGCATCCTCCGGACGTCCGGGCCCCGGTGACAGGATCACATGGGAAGGGGCAAGCGCCGCTATCTCCTTCACACTCAGCTCGTCATTCCGGATCACTTTGATATCGGAACCAAGCTCCCCCACATATTGAAACAAGTTATAGGAAAAACTATCATAATTATCAATCAGAAGTATCATACGTCAGTTCTCCATTTCTATGGATGTCTCAATCGCCGTCATCACAGCCTTCGCCTTATTGATACATTCCATGTACTCATTCTTCGGAACACTGTCTGCCACGATTCCGGCGCCGGATCTTACAAAGACCTTCCCATTCTTCTTATATGCGATCCGAATGGCAATGCAGGTATCCAGATTGCCGGTAAAATCAATGTATCCAATGGCTCCGCCGTAGATTCCCCGCTTATTATTCTCCAACTCATTGATAATCTCGCAGGCACGCAGCTTCGGCGCACCCGACAAGGTTCCGGCAGGTAAGATCGCATCAATTGCAGACAGCGGTGTGCAGTCCTCCCGAATCTCACCGCGGACGGTAGAGCCTATATGCATCACATGGGAATACCGCTCGATCGACATGTATTTTTCCAGTTCCACCGAACCGAACCTGCTGATCTTGCCGATATCATTTCTTCCAAGATCCACCAGCATGTTGTGTTCGGCCCGTTCCTTCTCATCCTGCAACAGTTCTTGTTCCAGCCGTTGATCTTCCTCGTAGGTCTTTCCCCGCGGTCTGGTTCCCGCCAGAGGAAATGTATGAAGAACGCCATCCTCTAATTTCACCAGTGTCTCCGGCGAAGCACCTGCGACCTCGATATCATCTCCGCTAAAGTAGAACATGTATGGCGATGGGTTCACCGTCCGGAGTACCCGGTAGGTATTCAGCAAGCTTCCTTCAAAATCCGCATCCAAACGGTTGGACAACACCACCTGAAAAATGTCTCCTTCAAAGATATGCCTCTTTGCCTTCTCTACCATGTCACAGAAGGCTTCCTCATCAAACATCCTGCGGAATTCCGAGGTGATCTTCGACGGCTCTTCCGGTGCTTCCTCTCCATGCCTGATCAGATCGATCATGCGCTCAATCGAAGCA
>CACZRT010000004.1 GCA_902783585.1 uncultured Lachnospiraceae bacterium
GCCGGTATCGATGAAATCATCCATCGGTCTGGTGTAAAATGCGTATTTGCCATTCACAAATTCCGGATGAAGCACTACATTTCTCTGTTGCGGAGAATGCAGGGTCTTTAAGTTGTCAAGACGCTCCCATACTTTTAAGTCCTTGGTTCTTACAATCCCGGCAGCTGCTACCGCTGCGCTTAAATCCTTCGATGTAGTATCCTTGCTCTCGGAGCAGAACACTCCGTAAATATATCCATCCTCATGCTGCGTCAGACGCATATCATAGACATTCGTCTCCTCCGGACAGGTATCCGGAAGCTCCACTGGATAATCCCAGAAATGAAAGCCGTCAATTCCGTTATCACTCTCTGCCACACCGAAGAAGGATTTCCGATCATTACCTTCGATCCGCGCGATCAGATAATATTTACCATTCAAGAAGATGGCGCCGGAATTCATCACTGCATTCACACCCAGCCGCTCCATAAAGTACGGATTCGTCTCCGGATTCAGATCATATTTCCATGTAAGCGGAATATGCTCTCTGGTCAGCACCGGATATTCATACCGGTCAAATATTCCATTATAGAATCTGCTCTTCACATTCTTTCTTGCAAGCACCTTCTCATACTTTGCCTGTTCAACATAATACTGCGGATGTAACATATCGCTTCCTGCCTCCTTCACTGATAATTATTTACTTGATCTTCTTCACAGAATCCCGGATCACGATATCCCCGCTGATGACCTTCCGTCCGCTGTGGTAGGTATTATCGTGGATCTTACGGATCAAGGTATCCACCGCCGTCTCTGCCATCATTTCCTGACTCACGCGAAATGTGGTAAGCTGCGGATTACATAGCGTCGCATAGATATAATCGTCAAAGCCCACCACCGAAATATCCTCGGGAACACGTAAGCCCTTCGCCTTCAATGTCTCGACCAGATGATAAGCAGTCTCATCACAATTCACAACAAATGCCGTCGGAAGCTTCTTCGGCAGGACAAGCTCGATCGCAAGACCTGACGCATCCCGATCCGGAATGATCCATTCCTCATGGTAGGCAAGCCCTCTCTGGATCAGGACCTTATAATAGCCAAGATACCGGTCCAAGATACTGTTGGTCGCGTCGATCGTTCCCACAAACCCGATCTCCGTGTGCCCCTGCTCTGCGAGATAATTCGTCAGGATATAACTTCCGTAGACGCTGTCGCTGACCACGGTATCCGCTACCAGCTGATCATTATAAAAGTCCAGAAAAATATACGGGATATCCTGCTTCTGCAGATTCCGGATATAATGCTTCTTTAAGTCGCCCAGAATGATCAACCCATCGATCTTATTGCCGGAGATCATCATCGGCATGACATCATTCTTCTCATCCTCTGCCGACAGAAGCTCCAGAATACAGGAGTAATTCGTCTTCCCAAGCTCCTTCACCAGCTGCTGATATAGATTGGAATAGAATGCATTATCAGAGAAGAAATGCTCCGCAACGATCACCCCGATATTATACAGCGTTCCGTCCTTGCCGCCGTGACCCGCACTGTAGTGATAGCCCATCTCCTCTGCCTTGTCCTTGATCTGCTGACGGACCTCATCACTTACACCCTCTTTATCTGATAATGCCTTCGATACTGTCACAATACTGACGCTCATTTCCTGAGCAATATCGCTCATTGTCACCTTTTTATTCATGGTCTCTCCGCTCCTTAATTTACTGATTTGAGCATAACACATTTAAGTAAATTTGTGAATAGTTTTACTTAAAATTATAAAAATTTAAGTTTATGTGGTAAATCTGCACATAAGAGAGTATAATGAGCACAAATGCATATATAACAATAATCAATATTATCATTCATGGAGGTATTCACATGCTGCGTGACAAGATGAAGCACAACTTAGACACTTGTATTCTCCCATTCTGGGAAGGTATGACTGACAAGGAGTACGGCGGATATTATGGACTGCTCGACTATGATCTGAAGCTCGATAAAGAGGCCGATAAGGGCTGCATCCTTAACAGCCGGATCTTATGGTTCTTTTCCAATGTATATCTGACTACCAAGGACGAAAGCATTCTTCCCTATGCCAAGCAGGCGTATGATTTCTTTAAGGATTATTGCTTCGACCGCGAGCACGGAGACCCTGAATACGGCGGCGGCATCTACTGGTCCGTGACCTACGACGGCAAGCCGGCAGATACCATCAAACACACCTACAATCAGGCATTTGCCATCTACGCCCTATCCTCTTATTTCGACGCGACGAAGGATACCGAAGCCCTAGACTATGCGTACAAGATTTTCCATGTGATCGAGAACCTATGCCGACTCGGAAGTGGATACGGTGAGTCCTATACCGTTGATTTCGTGCCGAATGTGAATGATAAATTATCCGAGAATAATATTATCGCAGACAAGACCATGAACACCCTCTTACATATCTGCGAGGCCTATACCGAATTGTACCGCGTCGATCATAACGAGGAAGTGAAGGAGCGGCTCACTTGGACTGTCAGAGAATTCTTAGACACCGTCTATCGTCCGGAGCTTCACCGATTAGAGGTCTTCTTCGACAAGGATATGAATTCCCTGATCGATCTTCATTCCTACGGACATGACATCGAAGCCTCATGGCTGATCAATCGTGCCTTGGAGGTGCTTGATGATCCCAATCTGACCGCTGCTGCCCGTCCAATGCTCTTAGATCTTGCCGATCAGATCTATAAGAAGGCTTATGTTGATCATTCTGTAATGGCAGAATGTGAAAATGGTGTTGATCTGACTACCCGAATCTGGTGGGTACAATGTGAAGCAATTATCGGTTTTTATAATGCTTACCAGTTGACCGGAGAAGATAGGTACAGAGACGCCGCAGAGGATATATGGGACTATACAGAAAAGTATATTGTAGATTCCCGTCCGGGATCTGAATGGTTCTACGAGGTGGATGCTGATGGAAAGCCTAATACCTCCAAACCAATCTTAGAGCAATGGAAATGCCCATACCATAATGGACGGGCATGTTTAGAAATCATGCGGAGAATGCAGGGGTAAGTATAAGATCCTTTACTGACATGGGCGAGCCAGAGTCTTATACCACCTCGACTATTGTCGCTCAAGCTTATGTTAAACAGCAACACCAAAGGGCTTGCACGCCCCACGAAAACCGGTTGCAGCTATTTTCTATAATTCACATATCATGAAAATAGACAAATGGTTTTCTTAGGGGCACGCAAGCCCTTTGGTGTTGTTTTTTACGTATCTATATAAAATCAAGCGCGAGCAAACAGCTCAACAACCCCTTTCCATATTTCTTCTTTTGTTTCATCTTCATCACTCCCTCATAATTAGTATTTATAATAAAAACCGCCGAACCTGACAGAATAAAACAACTATTTCTATCGTGACAAAACCTCACGATATTCATAAGTTCTCTCATAACTATCAGCCCCTACTGCAGCTTATTGTAGTCCTCATCCGATACGGCTTCCATCCATTCATTGCTTGTCTCTTCCCCGGCCACTTCGATTGCAAGGTGTGAGAACCAAGAATCCGGTGCTGCACCGTGCCAATGCTTTACTTCAGCAGGAATGTTAATCACCTTACCCGGAGTCATCTCTACTGCTTCTTTGCCCCATTCCTGATAATATCCTCTTCCGCCGATGCAGATTAACATCTGTCCTCCTCCGCTCTTGGCATGATGAATATGCCAGTTATTACGGCATCCCGGTTCAAAGGTAACATTGAATACCGGAACCTGTTCCGTTGACACAGGAGCAAGATAGCTTTGCCCTACAAAGAACTCTCCGTATGGATTTGCATCCCCTATCGGGAAACAGATCGTATTCTGGTATCTGTCCTTTTCCGTGAGTGCAGGTACTTCTTCCTTCCATACCTCTTTTGCCTGACGGAATACCGCCCAACCCTTTGGCCATCCAACATACATGGTGGCATGGGTGATGATCGCAGCAATCTCTTCCTTCGTAACTCCATGTGCCTTCGCATTCTGAAGATGATATGTCAAGGAAGAATCCGTGATCCCCGATGCCATTAAGGAAACTACCGTAATGATACATTTCGTCTTCACATCAAGCGCTTCTTCATTCCATACCTCACCAAAGAGCACGTCATCATTTAA
>CACZRT010000005.1 GCA_902783585.1 uncultured Lachnospiraceae bacterium
CATAGTTCTCAATCAACAAAGACAGAAACGGGCATACAAGGGCACATAAGCAAAGAATGGTACCGCTTGACTTGCTCTTTGCAAATACAAGTCCTGCAACAATCAGTCCGATCGCATAGAAGCTTCTGCTGAACTCAAAGCTGATAGCACCGCTGGTGATATCGGAGAGCGGGAATAAGAATCCCAGATTCATGGTGGTCTCTAAAAGGATGATTACAAGGACGGATAGTATGATCGGCATAGTGATGGAGGAATTCTCGGTTTTTGGATTCTCATAGGAGGCTTTTGTATTCTCGCATTGAGATAAGGAAGCAGAGCCTTTTGACTTGTATAAGGATTGAAATAGTAAGACACAGCCAATTGCGAATAGAACATATAGGATCAATGAGTAGCTGCTTAGAAGGAAATTGCCGCCTGCCGGTATGGAAATAAGGTAGGAAGCAATACTCCCGATTGCCCATCCGACACCGATCGCAATTCCATGTGCGTTTGCTGGTAAAGTTGGCATAAGGCACAGCACACATGCGAAAAGAATGCCAAAACAGAAGTCCATGGCGATAGCAAAGACAAACGTGATATAGGAATCGGATATGAATATGGCAAGAGACATGAAGATGAGTTCCAGAACCATGGACACATAGTAATAGATGCGGAGCTTTGATAACTGAGATTTCAGAGCGATGGCAGCAACCAGTATGCCGGCAGCCTGGAAAAAGTAATCAATGACGTTGCCGAATAGATCGATGATCTGGATTTGGAAGACATTGGCAGCACGAAAAATCCATGTTAAATATCCGGTTCCGGTAAAACTGTAACATAGACCGATCAAAAGTGTTAATAAAAATATGTTCTTTGCCGATTGCCTCATGTTCCGCACGCTCCATGAATAATTAATGGAATACTATGTAATAATTGTATAGGAAATAAGGAATAAACACAACACCTACCCGAAGGAACTACCCCTAAAAACGCAATACCTACCCCTTAACTATAGTATGCAAAAACGTATTTATACCTTAAATTATAATAGTATAAAAAGAATAATGCACTAAAAATAAGGAAAGAGGTGTCCTATGAAAAAAGAGCTAAAAGGAATGTCAGCATTTGTTTTATCTTTGGCGATTATTCTATCAATGTTTTTTTGGGGAAATGAAATAGGGGTTTATGCCAATGATGAAACATTTGCAGATTGGATGAAAGAAACCGAGGCGGAAATAGAAAATGCAGATCATATTATCGGTCCAAATGGCGATGTAACAACTAATAATTATACACTCATTATGCCGGGCGAAACAATCGGGATAAGACCGGATTGGGTGTTGAGCAACAACTCCATTCAAGGCAATATTACAAAATTTTCGTATAATGTCTGTCAGCTCGAGGATCCGATTATTATCACTACATATCTAACAAATGACAGCAGTAAGCAAAAAGCGGCAGCTTTCACACCCATAAAAGCAAGAACTGTAGTAGTACCGTTCGGTGACCGTAGTATCCTTGATCCTCCCAAAGATGATGCAGTTGCCAGCCATACAGGTCTTGATACCTATACGTATACAAGTCTTTACAGAAATGATACGGGACTGCCTGTCGTGCTGAAAGGCAACTCATACAATTGCCCTTGTACACAAACCGTGGAGTATACTCAAATTGATGGAAAAAACTCTAACAACCTTACTAATTTTCAAGGAAGTATAGCATATCATACAAAGGCTGAAATGTATTTTTTGGAACCCTCATATGATATTACTATGACTCAGTACAGTATCTATGATTCTTTTTCAAAAGGTTCGATCGATGATGTATTCTGGCCGAGTCAGGTTCCAACAGAAATTAATATTACTCATGGTTCACAAACAATAACATTTCCTATACCTGTTTTGAAAGGACACAGATTTACCAAGATAATTGTTGATAAATGTAATATATTATGGGAGTCTTCTGATACGAAAGTGGCAACAGAGGATAGTATTGAATACACATACAATCTGGATACCTATTTAAATGCAAAAGGAGTTGCTAAAATAGCTGATAATGTGATATCACCTGAATTCAATCCTGGATATCTTACAGGTGAATTTCATGCACAGGGAGGAACAATTAATGGATTATCTTCCTATCAATTAGAAATAGGAAGCTCCTATATCTCAATAGATATCAATGATTATGTCCCGATTCGAGACGGATATACATTTAAGGGATGGTGCAAGAATCCCGATAATCCGGAAATAATTGCCGATACCACTCCAAATATGGATCATGACTGGGTTAATGATGAATATGCAGATAATTTTCATACCGATCTATATGCCGTCTGGGAGAAAAAAGCATATACAATATCGTTTGACGCGAATGGCGGAGCAGGTATTATGGATTCGGTAAAAAAATATTATGGCGAGACATACATTCTTCCTGAATGCGGATTTGCCGCACCGAACGGAAAAGAATTTGATGAATGGGATCAGGGTGCTGCCGGCAAGTCTATTACTATAACTGACAATACTACCATTACTGCCAAGTGGAAGAATATATCTGCTGTTACTGATAATACGACTGAAGACACTGATGAAACATCTGATGTAAAGATGGTTACGAAGGTAGTTTCTTTGACAGAGGTATCAGACGCGATAAAAGCTTCCGGATATACTACCGTTGAAGCAGTCGAAACACAGCTTAGACTTGTGGCATCGGATGAGGGCTTTGATTCAAAGAATTCAGCAACTTACGAGGTTAAGCTTCAGATAAGCACCGATAATGGAGCAACATGGATAGATGCAACAACAGACAACTTCCCTGGAGATGGTCTGACGATACATTTTGACTATCCTGAGGGTACAGACAGCTCTTATGATTTTGTTATAGTTCATATGTTTGGTGAGAATATGAATGGACACCGTGCCGGTCAGACAGAAACCTTTTCGGGTAATAAGGTAAGTAAACGTTCCGATGGAATATATGTAACCGTTACGGGGCTGTCGCCTTTCTTGTTATCATGGAAGGAAGGGAATAAGTCGACCAATACTGTGACTACTGATACGAGCAATACGGCAAAGACGAATACCACAACTGCAGATACTACGCAGGCAAAGGCGTCAACCAATGATAAAGCCACAGTGAATCAAACATCAAAATCGCCGGCAACAGGAGATAATACAACGGCTGTTCCAATTATTGTGTTATTGGTAAGTTCGAGTATAGGACTTCTTTATCTTAAGTTAAAAAAACGCATATAAACGAATGAAACGAAGTGCTGGTTATTTTATCATAAGTTGGAAGGAGTGTATAGAAGTAAATGAAGAAGAAAATGAAAGCTTCCTGTAAACTATTAAATGGGAGTTGACTAAAAAAGATACCTCGAGTAGATTTGGATTGTTCAAACCCCTGTCGTAAG
>CACZRT010000006.1 GCA_902783585.1 uncultured Lachnospiraceae bacterium
GGGAACGTGCAAAAACAGCCGTCCTCAGACACACTGAAAACGGCTGCACAAGTATCCTGCGATATTCTACCTCCGCCAGCATTATCTGGATCAGGTGCGGGGATCTCCCCAAGGATTAGCGGCAGGCCTATGCCGCTTCTCAGCCTAATTCCTTAAGCACTCCTGTTGTATGATCATGATTAAAAATGATATTCTCTCATCCGTGTGGAATGAAGAACATCTTTTCCATAAGCGAGTATATATTCTGACCCATGATTTGTCAAGAAACTCTTATGAATTATCTCTGCATGAAACTCTGTCGCTTTTCCAACCCCCTTTTCCTTGCGAAAAATGTCTGAATATGGTATATATTTCAATAGGCAGGTGAATGAATATGGAAATGAATTTCAATGAAACAGAAGAGGTCAGACGGTTTGTGCTGATCGTTGATGATGAATATATTAATCGTGAGCTTCTCGGCAGTATGCTGGAGGACGACTACCATGTCTTGTATGCGGTAAACGGCAAGGAAGCCTTGGAGGTAATTCGTGAGAATGCCTCTCTTCTGTCTGTCATTTGCCTGGATCTGATGATGCCGGAAATGAACGGCTTCGAAGTCATGGAGGTGCTTCATCAGGACGAGGTATTAAAGCACATCCCTGTCATCGTGCTGACCGCAGAACAGGATGCCGAGGTCAAGAGCCTGAAAATGGGGGCTGCCGACTTCATTAAGAAGCCATATGGCGCACCGGAGATCATCCGTGCCAGAGTGGAGCGCATCATCGAGCTTTCAGAAGACCGCAAGTTTATCAAGGCCGCTGAACGCGATGAGCTGACCGGCCTCTATTCCCAGTCATTTTTCTATGAATATGCAGATATTATGGACCGGTATCATCCGGACTTAAAGACCGACGCCGTGATCCTGAATATCGATCATTTCCACTTAGTAAATGAAATCTATGGGCGGGATTTTGGTGACGAGGTTCTGATCCTGATCGCTGAGGAGATCCGGAAGTTTCTTGCCGGCAGTGAAGGACTTGCCTGCCGAAGCGAAGCCGATACCTTCTTTCTGTACCTGTCCCATAAGGAAAGCTATGAACCACTGTTAAAGTCGATCAATCAGGAGATTGCCAGGAAACCGGGGAATCCGAACATTCGTCTTCGAATCGGAATCTATTCCCGTGTCGAGCATGATATTGACATGGAGAAGCGATTCTCCTGCGCGAAGCTTGCCTGCAATACCCTGCGTGGGAATTTCATGCATTATATCGCCTATTATGATATCACACTGCGGGAGAAATCCATATTCTCCCAGCGCCTTATCAACGATATCCGGGACGCTCTGGACAATCATCAATTCGAGGTGCACTATCAGCCAAAATACAACATTACAGGGGACGAACCGGTTCTGTGCAGTGCAGAGGCTTTGGTCCGCTGGCAGCATCCGGAATACGGCCTGATCAAGCCGAAGGTATTCCTGCCGCTCTTTGAGGAGAACGGTCTGGTCAGCCTGCTCGATCACTATGTATGGCGGGAAACCGCTAAGCAGATCCAGACCTGGAAGAAGACCTTGGGCACATATGTCCCGATCTCCGTCAATGTGTCACGGATCGATCTCTATGATGTGAATCTGGCAGACTATCTCCTGGATCTGTTAGATGAATATGAATTATCTCCGCGGGATATCTATCTGGAGCTGACAGAGTCCGCATACTCCAATGATACCAACCAGCTAATCCATTCAGTAGAAGCATTACGGCGGGAGGGCTTCCAGATCGAAATGGACGACTTCGGCGCAGGTTATTCTTCCCTCAACATGCTTGCCTCCATGCCGGTCGATGTACTGAAATTAGATATGGATTTCATCGGACACATCGAGGACGACCCGAAGGCGTACCGCATGGTCAAGCTCATTATGGATATGGCAGAATTCATTGAAGTTCCGGTTATTGCAGAAGGCGTAGAAACCGCCGGTCAATTCGATCTCTTAAAAGAATGCGACTGCGATATCATTCAGGGATATTATTTCTCCAAGCCGATTCCGGCGAAGGAATTCGAAGCGCTGCTGTTAGAGAATGAATTTGAGGAATAACTATCCCGATATTAATATTTTCTCCAGCAGGACGGCAGGAACAGGATCAGGATCGGGAATAACTCCAATCTTCCGGCAAGCATATCAAAGATAAAGACACACTTAGAGAACATGCTGTACACACTGAAGCTGTGGGAAGGTCCTACCATACCGAGTCCCGGCCCGATATTATTAAGCGTTGCCAGCACTGCCGTAAAATTCGTTGTAAAATCCAGATTATCATGAGCGATCAACAGGATTGATACGAAGATCAACACAAAATAGATCGCTGCATAGGCGTTCGTGGAGCGAAGCATCTCATCGGACAGCGGGTGCTTATCCAGATAGAGCTTCCGGACGTTGTGCGGGTGAATGATCGAGCGGATTTCCTTCGCAATGGATTTGAATAAGATCAGCAGTCTCGATACCTTCATACCACCGCCGGTGCTTCCGGCACAGGCTCCGACGATCATCAAGATGATCAATATATTCTTTGAAAGCTGCGGCCACTGATCAAAGTCCACCGTAGAGAAGCCGCTGGTGGTAATTACCGAGCCCACCTGAAATGCCGCATGGCGGATCGTTTCTCCAATACTTCCGTACATAGAATGAATATTCCACGCGATCAGCGCAATACTTCCGAATATGATGATAAAATAATACCGCACCTCTTCGAAGGATAGGATTTCCTTCAGGTGTCCCGTAATCATGCAGAAATAGACACTGTAATTCACACCGCTTAGGATCATGAAGATCGTCATCAGATTGATCTGCAGCGGCGTAAAGGAAGCCATAGAATCATTATAGATCCCGAAGCCGCCGGTACCCACCGTGCCGAAGCACAGCGTGATCGATTCATATACCGTCATACCGCTGATCAGATAGCTGATGAAGCAGATGATCGTGATCGCAATATAGATCACATACGACAGGATTGCAGAATTCTGGAGCTTCGGAACGAATTTGCCAACCGATGGCCCCGGACTCTCCGCACGCATCAGATTCATGCTCTGCAGACCCACCATTGGCAGTACAGCCATGATGAATACAAAGATTCCCATACCGCCGATCCAGTGCGTAAAACAGCGCCAGAACATACTTGTCTTAGACAAGGCTTCCACATCATCCAGGATACTGGCTCCGGTCGTAGTCAGACCGGAAACCGTCTCAAACAACGCATCTACAAAGTTCGGGATTTCTCCCGTCATTACAAACGGCAGGCAGCCGAATACACTCAGTGCCACCCAAGCAAGCGCTACAGACGCGAAGCCCTCGCGAATATAGATCTGTGACGCCATATCCTTCGGCTTCTTGATCTGTAATACAAAGCCGGCCAGCAGACATAGCGCCGCTACGATCAGATATATGACCAGGATATGATATTCCTTATAACACAAGCCCACAATGACCGGAATCAGAAGAAATGCCGCTTCGAACTTCAGTACCCAGCCGGTTATGTATCTTACAATTGGAAGATTCATAGTCTGATGATCTCCTCTTTCTTATCTCTACCGTATCTCTTATATCCGGATTTTATGATTTCAAATTCATATCCGCAAATACATAATATCGTATTCATATTCCTGAAATCACAATACCGAATTCCTATCATCATAATCATACTCCCGGAATTCATGCTTCCAGAATTTGATTAATATCCTCAAACTGCCCTTTCACAGAAAGCACCAGTACGTTATCCCCAACCTTGATCTCTTCTCTTCCGGTAGGAATGATCACCTTCTCATCTCTCGTGATCGAAGCAATGATCAGATCCTTCTTCAGATTCAGCTGGGAAATCGGAATTCCCGTAACTGCATTCGATTCCCTGATAAAGAATTCAAATGCTCGGGCTCTTCCGTGCTCCAACTGGAACACATTCTCAATATTCCCATCCGACATATGTGACATCGTACGGGCGTATTTGGTAATATAATCCGCAGTCAAGAGACTTGGGAATACCACCTGATCCAATTGGATATTCCCCACCGCATTACTGTAATTCAGGCGGCGGAGCTTCACATTCGTCTTCGCATGCGATACCCGCTTGGCAAATAATGTAAGCAGCACATTCTCTTCATCAATACCGGTCAGCGCTGCAAAGGATTCCACACCGCCGATTCCTTCCCGAAGTAACAGCCGTTCATCACCGCCATCTCCGTGTATGACCGTCGCCTTCGGAATCTGTTCATTTAAGAAGACACAGCGGCTCTCATCAATCTCTATGATCTTCGTCCGGATACCAACCTCGGTCAGCCGCTTTGCCAAATAAAAGCCCACAGTGCCGCCACCGATGATCATGGCCGAGCGCGGCGGATGTTTGAAAATGCCGGTCTTGCGGAAGAAGATATTTGCGTCGGAAGGTGTTGCCGAGATCACAAGATCATCGCCCACCTCGATCGTATCATCATATCCCGGAACGAAGGCTTTACGACCTCTTTGGATCATACAGATTAGAACCTTGCACTTGAACCTGCTCTGGATATTACGAACTGCCATTCCCACAAGAACACTGCCCTCCTCCACCGTCAGATGAAGAAGCTCTATATGCCCGCGTGTGAAGGTGTCTACACGCACCTTATCCGGATATTGAAAATGTCTTGCAATCTCTGCCGATGCGATCAGCTCCGGATTAATGATCAGAGCCAGTCCCAGCTCCCGTCTAAGATAACTGATCTCGGTATTGTAGATCGGATTCCGTACCCGCGCAATGGTTCGGCAGAATCGTCCGGAACGCTTCGCCATGACACAGCAGAGCAGATTCTGCTCATCGGAATTCGTTACCGCGATCAGAAGATCCGTATGCTCAATTCCTGCCTCCAATAAGGTCTGATAGCTGACGCCGTCGCCAACCACACCGAGAACATCCTGCTCATCTGTGACCTCGCGGATCTTCTCCTCCTCCTTATCAACGATGACGATATTATGTTTTTCATTTCGGAGATTCTCAACCAGCGTACAGCCTACATTGCCGCAGCCAACAATAATTACATTCATGTTTCATTATCCTTTGCTTATCTTCCTATGGTTATCTATGATATTATCCGCCAAACCCTGCTTTGCATAGACCTATTTTACATCTACGATCATTCGTATGGCAAGTGATTATTCGGTTTTCTCCACAACCAAAATACAATTCGAATCCGGATAATCAACAGGCGCTCCGTTCTCGTCCAGCACGTCCACATACTTCGACAGATTATCCTGATAGCCCTGTTCAAAGAAGGAATCCAAACGAATGATCTTCATATTCAGGGACTCAAAAAATGACCGGAATTCCTCGATCGTCATATATCCGAACTGCTCCTGCACCTCGTGCGCATAGCTCTCACTCCCCCATGTAAATGTATACAGGAACTCCCGAAGGAAGTTCACATCGCCGACAACGGTAAGCGTGTCCCGATCCCTGGAAATCACCTTCTCCGCTTCTGGCAGATCGTTCAGTCCCTGAAAATCCTTGCAGTAATTCTCGAAAAAGTCATATCCGTACGAGCTCTTGAAACGAAGCATCCGGCGCTCCCGGCTGTCTGTCTTGATCCCGTCCCGGATAATGAGCCGTCCGCCGACACGCAGGGAATCATACGCATTCTTCAGAGCGTGATAGACACTTTGAAGGTCAAACTTCCCATTCGGCCCCTCTGTATAGGAATAGATTTCATGAAGAATCGAGGAAAATATGATACTGTCCTGTTGTTCCTGCATCGGACCGTCCACAAAATTATGGACGCATACGTTCCAATGATGTCCCTCTCTCTGCCGTTTCAGGTTCAGCTCATCAATGACATTCGACGCAATATCCGTTCCCGTGATCTGCTTATCCGGATACCGCTCCTCTAACTTATCGAGCAGAATTCCACCGCCGGAGCCAACATCCGCCACGCGGTCGCCCACCACATATTCAATGATGGTATTCTTGGTGCTCGCCGCCGTATCATTCATCGTAGACAAGTATTTATCCTCATTATTCAGACGGTCAAATGCATCCTTCCGGAAACCGAACATATCATACAGAACCACGATGCTCTTCTCAAATGTCAGCATGCCGCAGCGCTCCGCCTCCACGCAGAAATCGATCAGCTTCTCGCACACCTTGGTAAATTTAAAATCTATGTACAAGGTGTTATGAACGACCTCTGCAGTAAGCTCCACGTTCTGAATCGAATCATCCCGCAGATATTTCTCAATGATCCGTTTCTTATAGACATTGATATGCTTCCTTCCCTCATAATCATAGTACAGGGAATCCGCAAGCGGCTTGAAATTAATATGCCGGATTTCCTCCATCGCCTGCCTCTGCATAGCCTTGTCCAGGATCTTCACGATCTGCTTCATGTCAAAGGACGCAAGCGCCGATGAAAAATACCATAACTCATGTCCGGGGAATACCTTCTGCTCAAAGAATGCCAGATCCTCCTCGTCCGGCTTCGCATCCGGAAGCAGCCTGCCCAGCCGGTATTCTGCCGAGTACTCCGTATCATCTCCCTGTAAGATACGGTCAATGCATGCGCAGACCTCTTCCTTAACCACATCCCAGATTGCCGGGTCTACTGCCGCGATAATGCAATGATTGAGCACTTTCAGAATCCTATGAATACTGTCCGGTTCAAGCATGGATAATGCCTCTCGAAGTATCCGGTTATTCGCCACCGGTACCTCTCCCCGGATCGCCTGCCCGATCAATCCATGCGTCTTAATCAGCAGATAGATCAGTTCATTAACCTTACCGGTATCCCGCCCTGCTTCCCGATAAATCTCAGCAGAGCCTTCATTATGAATATCCAGCAAATATCCCTTCCGTAGCCATTCCTTACGCTCCTTGGAGGTGCCGCCCTTAGCCACCTCCGACCATTTCAGAACCTCCTGAATGATCTCGTATTCCTGATCATTTAAGAGGGGTAGTTCGTCACCTGTCACCTTATCCTCCGGCAGCCGATCCTCCTGCTTCCCGTTTACATGTGGCAAAGCATTCCCTTTCTTATCTTCATCCAGAATATCCAGCGTTCGCATGACATATTCGATCGTCTCTCTTCCGGAGATATTCACCATGCTGTCGACCCGCTCCGCATTCACATAGATATTGTCCGTCTCCACCAGATATTTTAACCATAGATTCTCGGCAAGCGCCTGCGCCCGGACCTCACCGGATTTTTCAAAATACTTCTCAATATTCATACGTTCTTCTCCTGCTCCTTCAAGCGGTAATACTTACTCGGTCTGTGGGCGTCGCCCTCTGTATATCGATCCGTCTCCTCCACAAGATCTGCGATCTTCTTACGGAAATTCGCCTTATAAAGCGGCTTGCCCAATAAGATCTCATAGACCCTCTGCAGCTCCGGCAGCGTGAACTCCTCCGGCAGAAAATGAAAGGCGATCTTCGTATATTCCACCTTATTCATAAGCCGCCACCTTGCATAGCGGATAATTTCCTTATGATCAAATGCCGGCTCCTCCGCTTCTCCGCGCAGCAGCTCCTCCACATCCAGCAGAAGCACCTCTGTCGTTCTCGCTCCGGCACTATAGTTCAACTGCTCTAAGGGAACCAGCGCCATATACGACACAGAAATGATCCGCATTCTCGGGTCACGGTCAATCCCGCCCCAGGTATATAATTGTTCAAAATAAATATCCTTAAGCCCTGCTTCTTCCAGAATTCCCCGCTTAGCCGCCGCGTCCAGATCCTCTTCTTCGCCCACAAACACACCCGGCAGCGCCAGTCTGTCCTTATAAGGTTCTTCCTCTCGCCGCACCATCAACAGCTTCAGCCGGTTATCTTCAATGGTAAATACCAGCAGATCCACCGCTACAGAAATTCGACTCTTCTTCATCACTTGTCCTCATTTTCCATATGATCTAGGAACAATTATATACCTATGGCACCCGCATTACAAATGCTTTGTATCTCAGACCACCAGTCTTCCGACACGATCCGCCACAGAGATTGTCACCTTCATACCGGCATTAAAGGCGAGAGAATCCTCCAGCACGCCATCGGAGAAGATCACTCCGCGCTCCGGCATAGAAGAAGTCACCTGCAAGCAGTCCCGATCCGTAACCTCTCCATACACGATAGTCGCAGCTGTATATTTGCTCGGATAAGGCTCTCTCACAGAAAAGCGGAGCTTGCGATCCGCCCAGCCGATCGGCTCGATCTTCGGCACCTCCATATGAAATGCGCCGGCGATCCCTTCAAATTCTGCCATCACAGACCGATACCAGCCGGTCATCCCAAGTCCGGTAGATACAATGATCCCGCTGGAGGACTGGTTTTCCGTCCGATCCTCATACCGGAGAAGATATCTGGCAGACGTATGATTATCGATCCCCACGAAGAAATCATTTACCGCATACAAGACCTGTCCGTCCGTCGTCTCCGCCTTCCCCATGGTAACCGTCTTAGTATCACGCTGTTTCCAAATCACCTCCGGAAGCACTCGTTCCAGATCGCCCGCCTCAAACGGAAGTAGGACGCCTTCCCAACGCTTCACATCCGGATTCACGCCGATCAACATCTGTCCGTCCAGATACTTCATCACATTCGCAACCTGCCCGTCCTGTCCGAGTGCGATCACGACATCCTCATCGCCAAAGATCATATTCGCAACATAATCCCGATCGATCACCTGAACTCTGGCATATTTCTCCGCGATCCCGCGGACCGTGGCAAATGCAGCAAGGTACTGATCCGCCTCTGCCATATAATCAGAGAAATCGGCTCCCAAATGCTCAATATAGAATCTTGCCTGTTCAATCGTATTAAACCTGCGCTTCAATTCCTCCAGCCGCGTCTTTCTGGTAACAATGACGACCTTATTCATACCCTTCTGCATACTGCCACCTCCGATCCATTCCGGATAACATTTTCTTACTCTTCCTTCCCAAGCATGACAGTCAGGAGATCCGGAGTAATATTCAGATTCCCGATACGCTCCAGCTTATCACCGGCACAAGCCACAGCCTTGGCGATCAGCTTCTTGTAATCCATGTTGCTGAGCATCAATGCCTCTACCATCTTCACATCCATATCGGTAAATGCGTCCAGAAGCGCCCGGGCAGCATAAGCCTCTGCGTCGGCCTGCTTCTTCTCATTCTGGACATCCATCTCAACAAGCGCCTGTCTACCTTCCTCCAACTTAATATCCTCTTCTAACCGCTTCTCCTCCAGCGCCTTCTCCTGCTCCAGCCGATCCCTTTGCAGCTCCATTTCCTTCCTCATCACAATCGTCTCGGTCTCTAACTTCTGTTCCTGGATCAGGCGATCCGCCAGGAGCTCCTTCTCCCTGCGCTCCTTCTCCTTTTCCGCCACGCAAATCTCGGTATTCAGTTCATTCTCCCGTATCAGACGCTCCTGCTCGATTGCCGCATTCCGCCGCATGTAGATTGCGTCATCCTGCTGCTTTAAGATCTCCTCTCTCGCTGCCGCCTCCAATGCCTTCTTTGTCTCGGGCTTAGCCGCGATCCCAAGGATATTCACAGATAACACTTCAATTCCAAGCTCATGCACTGTCGGATCCTCCTTCAGGTTCCGCATCAGCTGTCCCGCCAACGCCTCCTCCAGCATGATTGTTTCCCGAATGGTATGTCTGGCGATCTCATTTGCGATCATAGCCTTCGCGATATTATTCAGACGCTTGCCGATCGTCCGCTTGCCCTCTGCCTGAATCTCCGCCTGCTTAGCAGCATTTTCACAATAAGAGAAATCAACCATTCTCGCCACCTGTTCATAATCATGCGCGGCAAAGGTCACAACACCCTGTACACACACAGTCTGAAAATCATTTGTCACAATATCATCAAAAGCAAAGCACTCATCAATCGCGATCGCCGGGATCACAACGATACCGTTCTTGTATGTGTTATAAAAGAACGCGATTCCCTTCCCCTGCTTGATGACCTTCCCATTCTCCAACAGCAGAACATATTCTGCCGGCTGGAACTTCCGATACTTAATGATCATAGCAATCACTCCCTTCCTGACACGATCACCGTCTCCTGCCAAACATTTCTCTAAGATCAGCAGCCGTTATACCTTCTGTCCGTCTTATGTCCGTCTTATGTCCGCCTTATGTCCGCCTTTCGACAATCTTTCGTTATCACTGCGGACTTGTTAGTATATAATCGCTACTAACCTTGTATGTATAATAGTATCATTTTACTACTAAGTCAAGTGTTTTTTAAAAAAACAGCCCTGAGAATCTATGTCTCAAGACTGCCTTCCATCGTGCCATACACTGGCTATTCTATTATTTCTGATGTAAATACTTCTCTCTCGTTGCCAGACCACCACGGATATGCCGCTCCGATTTGTTAATATCTAAGATCACTCTTGCCTCTGCCGCAAGCTGTGGATGAATCTGGGATAATCGCTCGGTGATGTCCTTATGCACTGTAGACTTGCTGACGCCGAACCTCTTCGCTGCCTGCCGGACGGTCGCCTCATTCTCTACAATATACTGCGCAATCTCGGTTGCACGCTCTTCAATATACGCCTTCACGTGAATCCCCATAGCCTTATTTATACAATCTATGCAGGGGGCTAAAGGAAATATAACTTTTATTATTCTTTTTCCATCAATTCAAGCTGCGCAGTCTGATCTCTTGCAACATATATAACAGAGATAATCTGCACCGCACTGTTTTCTTCATCAATCCAAAAATAAACATAATAATTCTTAACACGCATACAGCGAATTCCTTCACTTCTCCAAGGTTCTTCATTGGTCAGTTTAATTCTTTCCGGCATCTGGTGAAGACTTTTTATTTCTTTCTTCAATATCGCAATCGTATTATTTGCTGCTTCAGGTGCAAGAAGTTCATTCGCAATATACGCTTTTACTGCTCTTAGATGATTCCTTGCCTGTCGCGTGATTCTTACGGCATATGTTTTCACGCATTTCCCTCCAGTTCAGAAAATACTTCGTCAACATCAAAGGATTCATTATTCTTTGCCTGTTTCAGACCTGTCTCCATCACTCTGTTAAACTCTGCTGTACTCATTTCATCACGAGCCGGGACCTCTGTCGGAAGAGTTACAGAAAACGGAATACCATTATGAGCAATTATCTGCCTATAAAACATATCAATTGCTACGGACCTTGGAATTCCAAGTCTCTCAAGTATGCTCTCCGCTTTTTGTTTTATATCTATTTGCATTCTAGAATTAACATTAGCTGTTTTTACTGCCATAAATACACCACCCTTCTGTTAAGTACAGTATATGCGTTTGTAACGCAATACGCAATACGTTTTTGTATAGACATTTATAAGATCATTGTATTCTTGAACATATTTTTTCGTCTTCCACCTGTTCTTTTCAAGTCCTTTTTTATCCCTTTAGTGCAATAACCATCTGAAGATTATAATGCATAATCTCTCGCTGAACCTGTCTGTTACCTTCAGTTTGAACTATCCGAAATTTTCGGACAGTTGCTCCTTGAAGACTTTCATCGCCTTCTTAATGTCGGAAAGTCTTTACTTTACTATTGATTCTGCCATGAATACCACCTTCCAATTCAAATTCATATTTTACTAGTTTTATTGTATAACTCAACATCAAATCTCTCAACGACTTTTAGAATATAATCAATCGATATTTCCACAAAATAAAAAGCACTCCCAAGACTCTAACCAAATCCCAAAGTGCCCTATTCCCCCTATTCTATTCTCACCTAACCATCTAGATCATCCGGCTGGTCAAGCTCTCTTTATTATAACCTCTATATGTACTTATAGACTTGCTGACGCCTAACCTCTTCGCTGCCGGACTGTCGCTTCATTCTCTACATCTCATGTCCTACGGACATGAGATGCCAGGCAGTCGCCGCAAAGCCGCTTTTGCAAGCATGTATGCAATCGACTTTGTAGCTCGCTGCTTTCACAATATACTGCGCAATCTCCGTTGCACGCTCTTCAATATAAGCTTTCCTCATGCTTGATAATGCACTGACTCACTCTTCTGAATAAGTCCATCACTTCAGAATACACGCTTGTATATTCTCTCTACATCACTCTCATTCAATTCAGTATAATTATTGGACATAAGTCTCCCCTGGCCTGTCATTACAATTCGGGTAAATTCCCTGATATCCTCATGGGTCACTCCATAGGCTGACATAGGCTTATGATCCAGAACAGATGAAAGCAGCTCCTCTAATTGATCATATACCTCCCATTCGTCACAATTCAGAATCTCACCCAGATATGAATTTAATTCACGAATAATTCCTTCCGGTGCCAACTTCTGATACTCTCGATACACTGCAAGTAAAAGCACATAATTGGACTCTCCATGCGGTACATGATACTTTGCGCCAAGAGGATAGCTCATGGCATGGACAGCCGCACAACCCGCATTGCCAAATGCGATTCCAGCATAGGTGCTTGCCAGAAGGAAATCCTTCCTAAGTGATTTCGTAAGCATCTGATCAATCGGTCCGGTGTATGCCATATTGTTACTATTCTCCTCCAAACCGGTTCGCCCTAATACATTCGTCTTCCATTCGGTCAATTCCTGATAGCCCTTCAATATCATCCGCATGGCTTGTCTTGAGTATATCCGTGAGAATTCACTTGCTTTCGGCGAAGTAAAGGATTCCATCGAATGTACCAGTGCATCAATCGAGCTTGTTGCGAACACCCGATATGGGAGACCGGCAATCAATTCCGGAATCAACACGGCTATTTCTGCATACAGATTATCGTCAGCCAGTCCCATTTTCGTATTACGAGTTGTTAGTTCTAAAATGGATATATTGGTTGTCTCGCTTCCGGTTCCACAGGTCGTAGGAACCAGCACCAATTCCTTGTCCCTTTTACACGGAACGGTACGCTCAAACAATTCCGTTACAGGACTAATCGTTCGCAGTGAAAATAACTTAGCAACATCTAGGATCGCGCCTCCGCCGATACCAATGATTCGCTTTACATCTATACCCTGTATATCCCGAAAGATTGCCTCAACCATTTGATCAGTCGGTTCTCCGATTGCATATTTTCCATAATCTATTATCGTTGCTCGTCCTGTCCTGCCTTTGAAATAACACTCATAGATTACATCATTGATAAATATAATATCTCCGCTATCGAATTCCATACCCTGACAGAATTCAGACACCTTATCATAAAGGATAATTTCCGGTACAATACGAAATGTCTTCATTTCATATTCCCTCCATTTTCTTCAATTATAGGACTCCTTGATCGACTCCTCAAAGATATGAAGTCCTGCCTCTAACTGCTCGTCAGTGATGACTAAGGGTGCAAGAAAACGGATTACATTATTATAGGTTCCCGCGCCTTCCACAAGAAGCCCCCGTCTTGCACAATTCTGAATAATATTCGCCGTCAATTCCGGTGCCGGTGTTTTTGTCTCTGCATCCTTAACAAACTCGATACCGATCATGCCGCCAAGTCCCCGAATATCTCCTATGACCGGATAATCCTTCTTGAATTCTTGATAGGCTTCCTTAACACGATTACCAATCTGCATGGAACGCTCAGCAAGATGATCGCGCTCCATAATGTTTATACATGTTAATGCAGCGGCACAGGCAAGTGGATTACCACAGTAAGTACCGCCGATCGTTCCTGGTTCCGGTGCCTCCATGATCTCTTCTCTGGCTATAATTGCAGACAGTGGAATTCCTGCCGCAATCGACTTGGCTGTCGTTAATATATCCGGTCTCACACCAGCATCAGCCCAATATTCGGTCGCGAACATTCTTCCTGTCCGGCAGAAACCGGACTGAACCTCATCTGCAATCAAAAGTATGCCATAGGTATCACAGATTTCCCGTACAGCCTTAATCCACTCAATCGGTGCCGGAATAAAACCGCCTTCCCCCTGTAATGGCTCTACCACAATTGCCGCAATCGTTTCCGCAGCTGCACATTCTTCAAAAACCTTATAAATGGAATGTATATAATAATCAACTGCATCCTTTTCTGTCACTCCCTCCGGCAGGCGATAATAATATGGATATTCTGCACGGAATATACCTCCCGGCAGCTGCCCCATTCCTTTCGCATATGCTTTTTTTGAGGTCATGGCCATCGTATAATGCGTCCGTCCATGAAAGGCACCGGAAAATACGATGATATTGGAACGTCCCGTATATGCCTTCGCCACCTTTACCGCATTTTCATCGGCTTCGGCGCCACTATTAGCAAAAAAGACCTTCTTCTTATCACCCTTAACAGGAACAATACCCGTAAGTTTCTCTGCAAGTGCCACGTACCCTTCATGTGTCACGATATTAAACATTCCGTGAAAGAACCGATCCGCCTGCTCCTTTACTGCCTCAACAATCTCTGGCTGGGAGTATCCAATATTAAGAACGCCGACACCACCAACCCAATCAAGAAATCGGTTCCCATCAACATCCTCTATCATTGCACCCTCTCCGCGCGCAATCACAACCGGATATCCGCAGCGGATTGCAGAAGGGACTACATTCTCACGCCTATCAATGATTTCCTTTGCCTTTGGCCCCGGCAATGTGCTTGTAATTATTTCCGGTAAATCTGTTCCTAACACAATCTATCATCCTTTCTTCTCTATACTATTTAATGCTCATACCATCCAACAACACCCGGATGGAGATTAATATTGATCTGCTTAACTTCTTGATATTCCTCAAGCCCATACACTCCCAGTTCTCTTCCGATACCGGAACGCTTATATCCACCCCAAGGTGCTTCGTTAAAGCAAGGATTATAGCAGTTAATCCATGTAATTCCTGCCCGAAGCTCTTTAATCACCCGCAATGCTCTTGCGCCATCTGTTGTGAACACTGCACCAG
Organism: uncultured Lachnospiraceae bacterium; assembly: GCA_902783585.1. Taxonomy (GTDB): domain Bacteria; phylum Bacillota; class Clostridia; order Lachnospirales; family Lachnospiraceae; genus CAG-632. The sequence continues at coordinate 14,845 of CACZRT010000006.1, forward strand.
CAAGACCATATATGGTATTATTTGCCATGGAGACGGCTTCTTCCTCAGTTCGGAAGGTCTGGATCGTCACAACCGGTCCGAAGATCTCTTCCTTCACAATTGTCATATCATCTGTACAGTTATCAAATATTGTCGGTCGGACATAATAACCCTTTGCACAGTCACCCTCGGTATAGCGTTCCCCGCCACACACAAGAGTTGCTCCTTCATCAATACCAGACCGAATATAGTCGAGTACCCGTTTCATATGCGCTTCTGATACCAGAGCCCCCATATCCGGATTCTCAAGCGGATTGCCGATGGTGATCGCCTTTGCCCGTTCAGCAAGTCTTGCAACAAATTGATCCTTAATACTTTCCTCTATGATAATTCTCGATCCGGCAGAACAGATTGCCCCCTGATTCAAAAAAATTCCAATCATTGCCCATTCTACTGCACCCTCCAGATCAGCATCCGCAAAGATAACATTCGGAGATTTGCCCCCAAGCTCTAAGCCGATCTTCTTGACATTACCTGCCGCTGCACGCATAATACTCTGTCCGACCTCCGTACTTCCGGTAAATGTCACCATATCGACATCCTCATTCTCTGCAAGCTCATTACCGATCACGCCGCCTGGTCCTAACACCAGATTGCAGCTTCCCTTCGGCATACCAACACGATCAAAGATTTCAAATAACTTGACGGAAGACAACACGCAATTAGAACTCGGCTTATATACCACGCTATTACCGGCTGCAAGCGCAGGTGCCAGCTTCCACACTCCCATCAACAATGGATAATTCCAAGGGGTAATCAGTCCGCATACTCCCACCGGTTCATGCACAGTATAAGAATGCATTTCACCAAAGCCGGTATTCACATCATAGACACCACCGTATGGTGCTTTGATCAGGCTGGAATAATAGCGAAAATTATGAATTGCATCGTCCACATCACACTCTGCCTCACGAAGCGGCTTCCCCATATCCACAGCATCAAGATATGCCAGTTCATCCCGCGCAGCATCCATGGCATCTGCAATCTTCAGCAGCATATCTCCCCGTGCCTGTGAATCCATATCCCTCCACTCCCGTGTCTGATAAAAGGATTCCTTAGCCGCCTGTACTGCCCTTCTGACATCAGCAGCGTCTCCCTCCGTTACAGTTGCAATTACCTCCCCGGTCGCTGGATTGATGCTCTCTCTAGTCTTGCCGGAAGCACTTTCTGTCCAGCTTCCATTAATATACATCTTCTTAATATCCATATAATGATTGCTCCTCTCTATATGTGAAAACGATCACATCATTGCCGCCTTCGTATCTGCAAGTGCCTCATCCATCCGACGGATCACATCCTTTATATCCTGCTCAGATATCACTGCGGTCGGCTCAAATCGAATTGTTTTTGCATTCACTAATGTTCCTGCTGTCATAACGCCTCTGGCAAATAAGCCCTTTGAAGTCTCATATCCGATTTCACAGGTATTAAACTCAACTGCCAGCATCAATCCTGTTCCTCGCACCTCATAGATCAGTTCTGGATATTTTTCTGCAAGGCTCTGTAATCCCGCTTTTAAGAACTCACCCTTTGTCTTGCAAACTCCCGGAATGTCGTGTTCCAACATATATTTTATTGTTGCAATTGCTGCTGCACAGCATAATGGATTACCACCAAAGGTAGGTGAACCAAGCAGCCATGGATTATCAATCAATTCCTGTGTCCACATCTTCGGCTTACAAATAATACCGGTAATTGGGAGGATTCCTCCGCCAAATGCCTTACCAAAGGTCATGATATCCGGTGTAACTCCTTCTGCCTCACATCTCCACATCGTACCGGTTCTTCCCATACCAGTCTGGATCTCGTCAAAGATTAATGCAACGCCTGTCTCATCACAGATTTCCCTGACTCTTGCCAGATATCCTTCCGGAGGAACAATCACACCTGCTTCTCCCTGAATCGGCTCTAAGATCACGCCTGCAACAGTCTCGCCAACTGCCTGTAGGTTCTTGATCGCCTTTTCAATATCCTCTGCCACGCCGTACTGTACATGCTGAATCTGCTGCACCATCGGCGCATATGGCACGCGATAAGTGCCCTTGCCGCCTACCGATATCGCACCCATAGACTTTCCGTGAAAGGCACCAACCGTTGATATGTACCAGCGTCCTCCGGTTGCAATCCGGGCAAGCTTTAATGCCATTTCTACAGCCTCTGCCCCACCATTCGTGAAGAAGCACTGCTTTAGATCACCCGGCGTAATATCTGCAACCGCCTTAGCAAGGTAACCTCTTAATGGATCCAAAAGCTCCTGTGAATGAAGTGCCTGATGTTCAAGCTGTGCTTTTACTACCTCCATAATCTCCGGATTCCGGTGTCCACAGGTATAGATTCCAAATCCACCTAGACAATCAATGAATTTCTCACCGTTCAGTCCATAGCAGTATGCACCGTCATCTGTCCATTCCAGAACTGCTCCTCCCTCCGAGTCAGAAGATACCGACTTACGATACTTCAACCAGCCCGGACTTACATAATTATCAAAAAAATCAAGTGTATCACTTACCATCTGCTTCTTATCCTCTGGGGATATATCCTTGCTGTCTGTCTTGATCAGTCCGATTACCTTATCCAAATCCTGAATAACCTGTTCTTTATTCGTCATAATTCTTACCTCTTTCCTTATTTTCTTTACTGATGCCTTCCGGCTGCTGCTGTGTAATACAGTGAATATTCCCTCCACCATATACTATCTCTCTTGTATGGACGCCAACCACCTGTCTATCGGGGAAGACTTCCTGCAGCTGTTTTATCGCAAGTGCATCATTTTCATCATCATATTGCGGAACGATCAAACCGCCATTTACAATTAGAAAATTCACATACGACGCGATACAGATATCGCTTGTACTTCGTTTCTTTGCAGTTTCCGTGTTATCAATGACATAATCCTGCGGCAGCCGTATCGGTTCTTTTGGACAACACAGACGATGCACCTTAAGTGACCGACCCTTAGCATCCTTTTCCTGAGACAGCTGATGCAGCGCATTCTGTGATGCTTGGTAAAAGGGACTATTCGGATTCTCCTCATTCAGACACACAACCTCACCCGGTCTTACAAAGCAGGCGACATCGTCAATATGTCCATTCGTTTCCTCCGGATCAATTCCATCCTTCAGCCATATTACTTTTTCCGCATTCAGATACACCCGAAGCTTACATTCAATCTGCTCCTTTGTCAGCTGTGGATTCCTGCCCTTGCTCAGCAGGCACATCTCCGTTGTCAGAACCGTTCCCTCTCCATCTACATGGAAGGAGCCGCCCTCTAATACAAAGCCATCGGTCCGATAGCTGTCTATCATCTCCAATTCACATATTTTTCTGGCCAGACGATCATCGAGATCCCATGGAAAGAATAATCCGTCCGTCAATCCACCCCATGCATTGAATTCAAAATCACAGGCTCGAAGCTCTCCGGCATCATTTATCAGAAATACAGGACCAGTATCTCTTGCCCACGCATCATTCATGGACATCTCTACCACCCGTATCTCCGGTGGAAGGGTGGCTCGAGCATGGTCGTATTGTCTGGCATTTACCAGCATCGTTACCGGTTCAAATCGTCGGATCGCCTTAGCGACCTCTACATACGCCTGTTGTGCCGGTCTGGCACCATCCCGCCATACATCTGTGCGCTCCGGCCAGCACATCCAGATCTGCTTCTGCCGTTCATACTCCGCCGGCATACGATAGCCATCTTGTTTGGGTGTTCTATCATAGATCCTGTCAGCCATATCATGCCTCCCTGTTTCTGCGTATTCCTTCTATCCAGCTGTGTATAACAATTCCAACTGCATATCTCTATAATTCGAATATGTAAATCTTCCGACCTCTACTGCTTCAGCTTCGTCCACATTTCATCATAGATTGCAATCGTATCAGGATCGAGATTGGTCACATATTCTCCTGCCGCAATTACTTCCTGGGGCGGATTCTTAGCTTCATTACCGGCAAATTCATCTCCTAACAGCTCAATTGCCTTTACATTCGGATTCAGATATGGAAATTCTTCCGAAATCATCTTGGAATTCTCCGGATCTAAAATGAAATTAATGAATTGCATTGCTTCATCATAGTGCGTGCTTCCTTTCGGAATTGCCAGATTATCCATGAACAGATATGCACCTTCACTTGGATATACGATCTTATAATTGCTGTCCTCATCCATCGTCAGTGCAATCTCAGCCCCCCAACAGAATCCGATTGTACAGTCACCGGAAATCAGAGCAGATTTCGGACTATCTGAATCGTATAGCTTGATATTATCCTTCAGCGTCAGAAGCTTTGCCTCGATTTCTGCTAAGGTATCCGGATTCGTTTCATTCATGCTGTATCCCATGCTTCTTGCCGTCAGTCCGATGACCGCACGGTAATCATCCAATGCCACGATACTTCCCTTCAACGCCGGATCAAACAGATCATCATAGCTGGTGATATCAACATTAACCTTGGAAGTATCAACTGCAATCGCAGCCACGCCACCCTGATAAGGCACTGAATAACGATTCCCAGGATCATAGGAAGGGCTTAGATATGCAGAACCAATATTAGACATATTGGGTAGAGCATCATGATCCAATTCTTCCAGCATTCCCTGAGATGCCATCTGCTCAATCATATAATCACTTGGTACGATTACATCATAGGTTCCTTCAACCTCAGATTTTACCTTGGCAAGCATATCCTCATTCGAGGAGTAGGTGGACATATTGACATGAATCCCCGTCTCATCCTCGAACTTATCTAATACCTCCTGTGGCATATACTCTGTCCAGCAGAAGAAGTTGATGGTCGTCTTACCAGACGAACCTGCCCCATCTTCTCCTGTATTACTGCCGCACCCGGATATCAGTCCCGCTGTCAATAGTACCGATAATAAAACACTCCATATTTTTCTCTTTCTCATAATCAATTCCTCCTTACATTCAATTACCTTTTTTTGTTTTTGTTCAATATTCCACTCTGAGTCAGCACTACAAACACAATTGTTGCAATTAAGATCAAGGTGGACAACGCATTGACATCTGGTGCCACTCCACTTTTGATACTCTCCATGACGCGAAGTGGATAGGTCTTCACCTGACCATTGACGAAATAACTGATAATGATATCATCAATGGAGAGAGTAAAGGCAAGCAGGGCACCGCCCGCGATCCCCGGTGCCAGAACCGGAAGCGTCACATGAAAGAAAGTTTGTATTCGATTAGCTCCCAGATCCATGCTTGCCTCATCTATCGAATTATCATAGCCTGCCAGTCTTGCCCGTACATTAAAGATAACAAACGGGATGGAGAAGGTAACATGTGCCAATATCAGTGTCAGCATTCCTCTCGGGATATTTACCTTTGAGAAAATGGTAAGCAGTGAGATGCCAAGCACTATTTCCGGTATAACCACCGGTATATATAACAGTCCATCAATGATACTCTTTCCTTTGAACTTGTATTTATACATTCCGACTGCTCCCATGGTTCCGATAATCGTTGACAGAAGAGTACTTACAACCGCAATGATCATAGTATTCCGAAAGGAACCAAGCAGCTCCGTGTTATCAAATAATCTCACATACCATGCGAGTGTAAATCCCTTCCATGCCAGATACGGCTTGGAGGTTGTCGCATTCATAGAATTCACAACGATCACAGATATCGGCAGAAACAGAAACAGATATATAATCGCGCAAAATAACACATCACGAATTCTTGTCAGCACTGTTCTTTTTCGTCGTTTCATACGCATTCTACTCCCTTCTACATTCCCAGATCCTCCATATTACCGCCTGCTTTTTGGAACAGCTTCACAAGCACCAGTGTAACCACAATCAGAATAATGGATAATGCAGCTCCTAACGGCCAGTTATTTCCACTCTGAAATTGCCGTTCAATCAGGTTGCCGATAACATCAGAATTACCACCGCCTAATATCTCCGACACGAAGAAATATCCCAGGCATGGAATGAATACCATCAAGCATCCGGAAAATATACCGCTTGCGGTCAGTGGTATCACAATTCGAAAGAAGGTAATGATTCTTCTTGCTCCAAGATCGGAGGATGCTTCCAACAAACTTCCATCCACTTTCTCAATGGCTGTATACAGTGGGAGAATCATGAACGGAATCAGACAATATACCATACCAAGTACAGTCGTTCCCCGTTGAAACAGAAATTCAACAGGTTCCTTTACAATATGTAATGCTTGAAGTGCCGTATTCAACCATCCGTTTGATCCAAGGAATGTTCTCCAACCATATATACGAATCAAAGAATTGGTCCAGAACGGAATAATAACCAGCATATACAACAGCTTCTTCCATCTGCTATCCGACCGGGATATGATATATGCAAACGGATAGCCTATAAGCAAGGACAGAACCGTCGTAATCAATGCAATCAATAAGGATTGACCATAGATTTTCATATAATCAGCGTTTGCAAGCCGCACATAGTTCTTCCATGTAAACTGAAATACTACATTATAATTATCATCAATTGAGCAGAAGCTCATGACTGCCACATAGATTAACGGTACTGCAACCAGAAGCACCATGAACAGTGTGACTGGTCCAACCATAACAATCGCCGGAAGCGTATTCGATCTAAAATTATGCATACGATGTCTGTCTTCCATAGGCGCCTCCTAACTGAACTGAATACTGTCCATTGCCCGCAGCATCTCCTGCTCCTGTCCATGTATAACAACGGCATCTTCCATATCCCAATATGGATAGATAGTGGTTCCAAGCTCCGGCAGTTCTTGTCCTGCAAGCCGCTCGATCCGGATTTCGTTGCCATTTGGTAATTCAACTACACATTTGATAATAGAGCCTACATATACATAATCCTTGACTACCGCAGGTATTGTGAAATCTGTTGTTGGGGTATCTCTAAACTTCATCTTCTCAGGCCGCACGGAGATAGTTACGTACTGCCCGGACTTCGACATGAAATCCTTGGCCGATATGATTCCATTTTCAATCGTGACCTGAACCTGCCCATCCTTCACATCTGCTACTGCTCCATCAAAGATATTAGTCTCTCCGATAAATGTAGCAACAAATCGGGTGGCAGGCTTCTCATAAATCTCAGTCGGCGTTCCTAACTGATCAAGGATTCCGTCATGCATGATTGCAATTCGGTCACTCATGGTAAGCGCCTCCTCCTGATCATGTGTCACGTATATAAATGTAATATTCAGTTTCTTCTGCAATCGTTTTAATTCCAGCTGCATTTGCTTACGGAGCTTCAGATCGAGCGCTCCCAGCGGCTCATCTAACAACAGAACCTTCGGACGGTTGATCAGAGCGCGGGCGATCGCCACTCTCTGCTTCTGTCCTCCGGACAACTGACTTGGATATCGTTTTTCAAAACCACCAAGCTGTACCAGATCCATCATATGAAGAACCCGTTCTTGGACCTCGTCCTTTGGAACCTTCTTCATCTTCAGACCATATGCAATATTGTCATAGATTGTCATATGTGGGAATAATGCATAGCTCTGAAAGACTGTATTGACATCTCGTTCATACGGCTCTTTATCCTCAATGGCCTCTCCTTCTACCCGAATATTACCATTGGTAGGCTCCTCAAAGCCGGCGATCATTCGCAGTGTAGTTGTCTTACCACAACCGGATGAACCAAGCAGAGTTAAAAACTCTCCCTCCTCAACCTTTAGGTTCAAGGATTTCACCACATGATTCTCGCCGTATATTTTATCCACATTTTCTAACTCAACTATGTATCCCATGTCATATCACCCCATCTTGTCTTTGCTACAATGCTTTTAATCCGCGTTCACCGGTTCGGATTCTCACTGCATCCTCAATATTCCTTATGAAAATTTTACCGTCACCCACATGATCCGTTGCACATATTTCGCGGACAGAAGCGATGATCGGCTCCACCTTCTTCTCATGAACCACAACTTCAATCCTTACCTTTGGTAACAGGTTTATCGTTGTCTTAAACCCTTTAATCTCGTTCACAACCGTCTCATCCGCAATACCCTTCTGCGTACCGCAGCCCATGACAGTCGATATTGTCATACCTCCACAATGCACCTCGTCCAATATCTTTTTAATATCCTCTAATTTTTCCGGTCTAATGATCATAACTAATTCCTTCATATCCGTGTCCTCCTTACTTTTAATCAGAACTGAATCACTCCTCGGTTTCTTTCACATATATTCTTTGAAAAAGAGAAAGGAACCAGACTCTGATAGAATCCGGCTCCTTTGCGCGCTTCAGTTTTTAATTTACTGAAACTATACCTCTATTTTTGCTGTCATTCAATGACACATATTTACCTTTTTCGTACTTCTTTCGGATAAGTTCTACTCCTTTTTCATTATATTATTTACGCAGTCATTCCGATGCTGAACGGATTTATCCATCTCCTTGCACCAGCTTAAAAAGCTGCATACGGCTGCTCACGCCACATTTGCGATAGATGTTCAGTTCATGCTTTTTCAAAGTATTCAGACTGATTGCAAGCTCCTCGCTGATTGCAACATTATCCTGTCTGGACAAAATATGTAATAGCACCTCGGTCTCCCGTCTGGTCAGATTATAACTATCCGCAAACTCCGAGGTTGAAAATGTATCTGCAGCATTATGATTACCATAAAGCCGCTGATGCAGGCTATACGCTAAGTGATCCTTCAAAATATCCAAAATAAAAATATCATAATAATTGAAGTCTTCCCTTCCCTGTTTTCGATATAGCGTGACAACCCCAGAGAATCTTCCCTCATAACCGACCACCATCTGTATCGAATAATGAAAGCCATTTGATACATAAACTTTCTTATAATATTCGGTTTGCACCCTTGCACTCTCAGTCATAATATCAGACTCCCGATAGACAAGACTTCTTCCGCTATACATGATTTCTCTGCTATAATCAATATCATCATTATTGAGCGCCAGTTTTTCATCACATCCAATTGCGACAGCATCCTCTAACCGATTGCTTTGGTCTCTTGCCGCCAGACAGAAATCTGCCGCATCATAATCAATCAAAGGCCGCAGATGCTCCATTATATTCCTCTGCATCGTCTTCAAATCCCGCGTTGAATATACTTCATATATGATATTGTTAAGAATAATCCAATCCTTCGTCTCTAATTCCTTCATGATGTCTCCTTATATGTCATTTGGTTATCATATCCCTGCCGAGATTATCTTGATTGATAAAAAAAGACGTCCTGATATACTCAGAACGCCCTTGTTCATATACTCTTATTTACACAAGTATCTTACCACCGCCTCAATCCGATGTCAAGAAGCA
>CACZRT010000007.1 GCA_902783585.1 uncultured Lachnospiraceae bacterium
ACAGGGACTTGTAAAGCATGTCGGCTTTTCATTTCATGATAATGCCGAGGTGTTGGATCAGGTTCTGACCGAGCATCCGGAAATGGAATTCGTGCAGTTACAGATCAATTATCTGGATTGGGAAAATGAAGGTATTCAGTCCAGAAAATGTTATGAGACAGCGGTAAAACATGGCAAGCCGGTAATCGTCATGGAGCCTGTGAAGGGTGGAACACTGGCCGCGGTTCCGGCATCGGTTGAGAGCCTGTTCAAGAGCTATCATTCCGATTGGTCGGCTCCATCCTGGGCGATCCGTTTCGTTGCCAGTCTGCCGAACGTGAAGGTAGTGCTGTCCGGAATGAGCAATATGGAGCAGCTTCTGGATAATACCGGATATATGATGGATTTCCAGCCGTTAACGGAGGAAGAACAGGCAGTGATCGCGCAGGCAACGAATCTTATCAATGGTGCGATCGCGATCCCATGCACAGGCTGTTCGTATTGTACGGAGGGCTGTCCGATGAAGATCGCGATCCCGAAGTATTTCTCTTTATATAACACGGATAAGCAAGAGGTTGAAGGCAAGGGCTGGACTGTACAGCGTGAGTATTATGACCGTCTGGCGCAGCAGTTTGGCAAAGCAAGTGACTGTATTGCCTGTGGTCAATGTGAGCGGGCTTGTCCGCAGCATCTCCCGATCATAGAGCATTTGAAGACTGTTGCGGCGTATTTTGAATCATGATTATTCATACCGCTCATCAATGACGCGCTTAGACTTCTTCTCGCTTCTTGGCAGCAGACCGAGCTCTACGACCTTAACAAGCGGTGTGAAACCGATCTTGCTCTTGACCCTTGCGGCAATGCGCTTGCTGAGATCGGCGAAATCCACGCTTCCGTTGGTCTCTACATAGATACGTAAGGTATCCTTGCCGTCCAGATGAGAGATACGGATCTGATATTCACTGGAGGTCTCCGGGAATTCCCGAAGGATCTCTTCAATCTGGCTTGGGAAGACATTGACGCCCTTGATCTTGATCATATCATCCGTACGTCCCATGATTACATCTAATCTCGGATGCTTGCAGCCGCACGGACATTCGCCCGGAATGATACGGGACAGGTCGTGGGTCCGGTAACGGATGAGAGGGGCACCTTCCTTCACAAGAGTTGTGATCACGATCTCACCGAGCTCGCCGTCCGGCACGGTCTTGCCGGTCTGCGGATCGATGATCTCAATGTAGATATAATCGTCCCAATAATGCATACCGGTATTGTAAGAACAGTTGATTCCGATACCCGGTCCGTAGATCTCGGTCAGCCCATAGATATCATATAATTCAATGCCGAGTTCTTCGGAAATGCGCTTCCGCATCTTCTCGCCCCAGCGCTCAGAACCGATAACACCCTTCTTCAAATGAATCTGATCCTTGATGCCGCGCTTCTCAATTTCTTCTGCAAGCAGCAGGGCATACGAGGAGGTAGAGCACAGAACGGTGGACTTCATATCGACCATCATCTGCAGCTGCTTATCCGTATTTCCCGGTCCCATCGGAATTACCATGGCGCCTAATTTCTCAGCTCCGTTCTGGAATCCGATCCCGGCGGTCCACAGGCCGTAGCCCGGTGTGATCTGAATACGATCCATATTGGTAATGCCCGCCATTTCATAGCAGCGCTTGAACATGATCGCCCAATCATCAACGTCCTTGGCAGTATAAGGAATGATGACCGGAAGCCCTGTCGTTCCCGAAGAGGAATGGATCCGCACGATGTCCTCTTCCGGTGCGGTCATCAGACCAAGCGGATAGGCCTGTCTTAAATCATTTTTCTCGGAAAACGGAAGCTTCTCAAAGTCATCGACATCCTTGATCTCCGATACGCCTGCTTCCTCTAATTTCTTACCGTAGAAGCTCCCTGCTTTGATCAGATTGTGAATTTGTGTGTTTACCTGTGTGATTTGTTCATTTGAAATCTTCATGGTTTCTCCCTTCAGTTACTATTAATTTGCTTGATATTATCTATCATTCTATATGGTTTCTTCAATCTTACTTATAATCTCACTTCTATCATCTGTAGTATGACAGTTGCCTATCCGGATTTACCTGGTATAATCAATTGCCCGGTCGTTCAGGGCGTGGAATTTCTCCGGCAGAGTCTTATGCATGGCAGACTTGATATCCTCCTCTGTAATGCCGAGCATACCGGTACGGACAGCGGCACCGAGCAGGACCATATTAAGGACCTTGGCAGAACCGATCTCCTGACAGGCAGCGTCTCCATCAATGATCATCAGATGAGAGACCCGGGATTGCAGGTAGTCGAGCATTGCCTGCCCTTGATAATTGGAACCGGTCAGGGTTGCGGTAACCGGATGAATGGCCCGCTTATTAACTACAACATATCCGTCCGGCTTTAAGAACGGGAGCATACGGACGGTCTCGCCCGGCTCGAATCCGATGATCAGATCCGCCGTTCCACTCTCGATCATAGGAGAGTATAGGTTATCTCCTAAGCGAAGATGACTGAATACGTTCCCGCCGCGCTGTGCCATTCCGATCGTCTCGGCGCTCATGACCGATATCCCGTTCGCCATTGCAGCGGCAGCGATCAATTTGGATGCGAGAACGGTGCCTTGTCCGCCGACCCCGCACAGTACGATATTACGATTCATGATCGTCACCTCCTGTAATTGCGTGTACCGGACATACCTGACTGCATAGACTGCAGCCGGTACATAAGGACGGATCGATCTGAACCTTGCCATCCTCAATAAAGATTGCCGGACAGCCCAGTTCGGTAATGCAGCGCTTGCATTTGATACAGGTATCATGGATATGAAGGGCCGGATTCGGCGGCACGATGGCAATACACGGGGATTTGAAAATGACAGCCTTCACGCCCGGAAGATCGGCAACCTCCTTGATCGTATCGACAGCTTCTGTCAAGTGTAATGGGTTTATGGTCTTCACAACCTCTACGCCGATACCGTGAAGTACGTCTTCAATACTGACCTTTGCCACAATCTCGCCCATCATAGTCTGTCCGGTTCCCGGATGCGGCTGATGGCCGGTCATGGCTGTTGTGGAATTATCTAAGACGATCAGGGTCATATCCGCCTGATTGTAAACTGCGTTCACAACTCCGGTAATGGCGGAGGCAAAGAATGTGGAATCGCCGACAAATGCAAAGCAGACAGTATCCGGTTCGATACGGCCGACGCCCTGTGCAATATTCAGTCCTGCGCCCATACACAGACAGGTATCAACCATATCTAACGGCATGGCATTCCCTAAGGTATAACAGCCGATATCTCCGCAGTATATAGTCTTGCGTCCCTTCATTGCCTGTTTTACAGCATAGAAGGATGCCCGGTGCGGACAGCCTGCACACAGTACCGGCGGGCGGATCGGAAGCTCCGGAACCGCTGAAGCCTCTGAATCGGAAGCAGAGCTGTTATCTGCTGAAGAATCGCCGCTTGCAGCCGCATGCGGATCATTAACATTCTGCGGATCGGTATTATGTAATTCCAGAAATGCCCGGATTGCCCGGGTCACACTGTCTCTGGTATTCTCTCCGGACGCGGATATATGGTGCGACAGTTTACCGTAGATCTTCACCGGCAGATGATATTTGCCGCAGATATAGGTCAGCTCCCGTTCGATGACGGGATCCAATTCTTCGATACATAATACCTCGTCCAGTCCGGTCAGGAAGGTGACGGCTAAGTCCTCCGGAAATGGAAATGGAGTAGACACCTTCATTGTACGAACCATGTCACAGGATTTCAGTGTCTCCATAACATAGGTAAAGCTGATTCCTCCGGTGGCAATGCCCTTTCTGGAGCAGCTTTCATTCACAGAAGAGGAACCTGTCTGTTCGCCTGCTTCCGGATAGATCTTATTTTTGCTGTATTCGGAAAATACGTGAGTAAGCGCTTCATTTCTTGCTTCGATCTTCGCATGGTTGGCGTAAGACAGACGTGGGAAGATGACCCAGCGCCTGGAGTCCTTTACGAAACCGTCCGGTGTATGAGTGATATATTCCTCCGGATCCTTGACCGTGATCGAAGCATAGCCGTGGCAGACTCTCGTGGTCGGACGTAAGAAGACCGGAGTGCCGTACTGTTCGGAGTATTCATATGCCTCTTGTACCATCTCATAGGCTTCCTGTGCGGAAGACGGGTCGAAGCACGGCATCTTGGAAAATGCCGCATAATGTCTGGTATCCTGCTCTGTCTGGGAAGAGACCGGTCCAGGATCATCTGCAACCAGGATGACCATACCGCCCTTAATCCCGACATATTCCAGACTCATTAAAGGATCGGATGCAACATTTAACCCCACCTGCTTCATGGTAACCATGGTGCGGGCGCCGGCATAGGATGCGCCGGCAGCAAGCTCCATAGCCGCTTTTTCATTAACAGACCATTCCACATAGGTATCCTTGGATCGATGCTTCGCAATGGTTTCCAAGACCTCTGTAGAAGGTGTACCGGGATATCCTGCCACCAGATTGACACCGGATGCGATGGCACCCATGGCGATGGCGGCGTTGCCCATTAAGAATTCGTCATGCATATCATTATTACCTCATAAGTTCCTATTCTTGAATCATTAGGTTAGACCTTTCCTCGTATTATACCATCTCGACTATCGTCTCGATGGGGTTTCTCGTCAAAGTGTCGTTTGCGCTAGCGCAAAGACACCTTTCCTCGTATTATACCATTATGTTGTGGGTAATGCTATTGGAAAATGAGAGGAGAGGGTATCTGGTATTCGGGAACAGGTGTCATATGAAATAAATGAGAAAAGGATCAGAGAACGTTCATATTCTCTGATCCTTCTTGTCAGCTTCGGCTGCTTATTTCTTACGGCGCTTTCTTGAGAATTCGGCTTCCTCGTTCAGGAGGATGTTCAGTGCTTCCAATCGTTTTGCGGATAACTTCTGTACTTCCTTGTTGACCCGATAGTACTCGATCGGATATTTGACGGAATTATCGAAGAATTCACTTAACGTCATGTGCATAGCCTCTGCGATGACGATGACCGCCTGTAGGGACGGCATCATATTGTTGTTCATGATCTGATTAATGTAGCCTTCTGAGAATCCAAGACTCTTACTTAAGGCGCGCATGGTGGTGCCGCGATCGCTGATCAGGTCGGCAACTCTGGTTTTGATCAAATCCTTTAATTCCTGTTCAGTCATAAGCTCTCCTTTGTGTTATAGTTTTTTTAAAATGAATCCTATAAGAGAATTATAAGCGATAATGAGCACAAAAGCGGGATTACGGCTATCAATATTCTAAAAATGTAAATAATTATAATAGCTATTTTTTCAAAAATGACTGAATAGAGGCTGAAAATGCTGATAAATCAAGGATTTTTCATGTATTTTGTTATCGATGGATCTGGGTATGAAGGACTTTCGTTGCGAAAGCAAATATGTCTATGATATAATGAAGCAGAAATGCATTCCTTCAAGAGTGTTTCTGTGAGATTGGATCATGGACAGCGTTCATGATATAAGAAACGTATAGTGACGAAAGCAGATTTTAGTTGATGAAAACGGAAGGCTTTGCGGGATTTGTCGCTGATATGTAGAAGTAAATGCAATTCTAAGAGTTATGGAGGATATGATCATGAATCGATTTCGACTGCCTTATCACCTGCTGGTGGAGGAAGGCATTTTTTCCAGAGTGAATGAAGTGATGGCGGACTGTGTGCCGGATATTGATACCAAGCGGGTTGTTGTTGTGACGGATGAGAATCTGAATAAGCTGTTTCCGGAGATCATCAAGGATATTCAGGCGGATTTCCGGGATAGTGAGCTGTATCTGGTGAAGGATGGTTCCTTTGATCAGGCGGTGGAGCTGGCGAAATATTGCTGCATGAATGACCGGACGGTCATCATCGGCTTCGGAGGCGGAATGGTACTGGATCTTGCCAAGTATGCCTCCTTTGTAAGTAAGTCCTTGTTCTTATGTCTGCCGACGACGCTTAGTAATGACAGCCTGGCTTCTCCTGTGGCGGTTCTTGGGACGGAGGGCTTGAAGCGGAAGACGTTCAAGTGTACGATCCCGAGCAGCATCATCGTAGATGTGAATGTGATCATGGGGGCTCCGGAATCCCAGCTTCTTGCCGGTATCGGAGATACGATCAGTAAGTATACAGCGCTAAATGACTGGAAACTGGATGCGGAGAAGAACGGCACCAGCATTGATGACTTTGCCTATATGATCTCCAAGATGGCATTTAATTCTATATGCTTTAACGAAGAGAAGACCTTGAAGAGCAAGAGCTTTATCAAGATATTGGCGCAGGCGCTGGTGATGGGCGGACTTGCCATGGAGATCGCCGGTAATTCCAGACCGAGCAGCGGCGCGGAGCATCTCTTCTGTCATTCGCTGGAGGAGAATTATGCGGATGAGCTGTATGTACCGCATGGGATCGCGGTTGCTATGGGCAGCGTTCCGGTGACGATCTTCCAGAACCGGAATATCGAGAAGATCAAGCGGATCATCCATGCGTATCAGATACCGATCAAGCCGTCGGATTGGAAGATCACAGAGGATATCTTTGTCGGCGCATGGCAGCAGGCTTCTGCCACCAGGGCTGACCGGTATACGATCCTGAATGAGACGGAGCTTAGCAGAGAGCGGCTTGCAGAGCTGTATGCGATGATGGAGGAAGAATTCTGATATTTCGGCAGATTCTTGAAAAGAGAATTCCTAAAAAAGTGAGCTCCTGTTCAGCGGGAGAAGATGCGTCTGTACTGGGGTCATTGACAGGTTGACCAGATGAATATAAGTAAGAACTTGTAGAAGAGGGAGAATACATTAAGGTGCTGTTCAAGATATTGATTTGTTTTATAGCGGGAATGGGAGCCGGGCTGGGAACCGGCTTTGCAGGCATGAGCGCCGCGGTTGTGATCAGCCCGATGTTGATCACTTTTTTGGGTGTTCCTGCGTATGAAGCGATCGGAATCGCGCTTGCGAGCGATGTGCTTGCCAGTGCGGTGAGTGCGTACACATATAAGAAAAATGGGAATCTTGACGTAAAGCATGGCTCCATTATGATGGGTGTGGTCCTGTTCTTTACCTTGATCGGAAGTCTCATGGGTAAGGTGGTTGCCGATAACTCGAACTCCTTGATGAGTACTATATCCCTGTGCAGTACATTTTTACTCGGAATGAAATTCATCATCTGGCCGGTTACGACAACGAAGGAGGCCATGAACAATGTATCACCGAAGAAGCGGCTGATCCAGTCGATCTTAGGCGGTATCGTGATCGGATGCATCTGCGGCTTCATGGGAGCAGGTGGCGGAATGATGATGCTGCTCATTCTGACGATCATCCTGAATTATGAGATTAAATGCGCAGTCGGGACGAGCGTCTTTATCATGACCTTTACGGCACTGACCGGTGCAGTCAGTCATTTTGTCATGAATCAGGGAATCCCGAAGGAGGATATTCTTCCGCTGATCCTGTGTATTCTGTTTACCTTCGGCTGGGCGCAGGTGGCGGCGGTGATCGCGAATAAGGTGGACGGCAAGGTGTTGAACCGGATCACAGGTGGTATTCTTGCGGGTCTTGGGGCACTCATGCTGATCATGCGGTTTGCGGTGCAGGGAGAGAGCTTGTTCTAGGAATAGATAATGGTAGAAAACTATGGCAAAACAGATGTCGGAGCTGGAACAATATTATAACAAATTCAACGAGGAGAAACGCCTCGCTAGTCGCTACGGTCAGGTGGAATACCTGACTTCTATGCGTTATATCCACAAGTATCTTGAGCTGCTTCGCCGGGATATAAGTCTGACACCGGATCGGCAGGTGCCGGAAGATATACCGCCGAAGCAGGAATCTATATCTGTTCTGCATCCGACAGAGGGACGCAAGGAGAAGATTCTGCGTGATAATTCGGAGATCAAGATCCTCGATATCGGCGCCGGTACCGGAAGATACTCCGTCGCGCTTGCCGGGGAAGGCTATGATGTGACGGCGGTGGAACTGGTGAAATATAATCTCGGAATTCTGAAGCAGAAGGGAAGCACCGTGAAGGCGATGCAGGGCAATGCGCTTAAGCTTTCTAAGTTAGAGGATCATACTTTTGATCTGACATTATTATTTGGTCCGATGTATCATTTGTTCACGAAGGAGGAGAAATGTCAGGCATTGCGGGAGGCTATGCGGGTAACGAAGAAGGGCGGCATCATTATGGTGGCGTATTGCATGAATGAATACTGCGTGCTGACCTATGCGTTCAAGGAGAAGCATCTCGCAGAGTGTCTTGCGGAGGGGCGTTTGAATGAGGAGTATCACAGCCGTTCAGAGATGAAGGATCTGTACGATTATGTGCGGCTTGAGGATATCAATGCCGTGAATGAAGAGGTGGGAATTCAGCGGCTGCAGATCCTGTCGCCCGACGGTCCGACGAATTATATGCGGAATATGGTTAATGAGATGAATGATGAGGAATTTGCGCACTATATGGAGTATATCTATGCCATCTGTGAACGGCAGGATCTGATCGGTGCGGCGGCGCATACGGTGGATATCCTGAGGAATAATTGATCATATCGGAAGTAATTTGAAAACAAAGTATGATGATCCATGAAGTAGTACGGGAAGAAGAAGCCTATAGACATATGTATGATTAATTCGATGATGAATGGAATGAATTTGGATGCTATGGAGAAATCAGAGCAGACAACAGAACCAAAACAATTAAAGATCTATTACGCCCCGATGGAGGGGATTACAGGTGTCCACTTCCGGAGAGTCGCCCATAAGCATTTTCCGTATGTGGACAAATATTATGCCCCATTTGTACAGCCGAATCAGAAGAAGGTCTTCACGCCGAAGGAGAAACGGGACATTCTTCCGGAGAATAACGACGGGATTCCGCTTGTGCCGCAGGTACTGACCTGTGCTGCAGATGGATTTATTCGGGCGGGGAAAGCCTTGGAGGAGTATGGATATAAGGAGATTAATCTGAATCTGGGCTGTCCTTCCGGAACCGTAGTGTCCAAAGGAAAGGGGGCAGGCATGCTTGAAGATCCTGAGAAGCTGGATCGGTTCTTGGATGCTGTCTTTGCCCATGACTGGCGGGCGGATATCTCGATCAAGACAAGGCTTGGATACGATGAGACATCGGATTTCCAAGAGCTGCTTCATGTATTTCACAAGTATCCGATCTCGGAATTAATCATTCACGCCAGATACCGTACGGACTATTACAAGGGGGTGCCGCGGATGGCGGAATTCGAGCAGGCGCTTCGGGAGTATGCGGGAGATATCCAAGCTGATAAAATGATACAAGGTAAGCATGAGACATCTGTTCATAATGCATTGTCAGATGGATGTGGTAAGACATCCCTCTGTTACAATGGCAATATCTATACCACAGAGGATTATGACAGGATCTGTCAGATGTATTGTCGGGATTATTCCGGAGCTGATCGTATTCTTCTTAGTGTCATGATCGGGCGCGGACTTCTTGCCAATCCGGCGCTTGCAAGGGAGATCCGGGGCGGTGCGCCGCTTGTCAAAGAGGAATTACAGGCATTCCACGATGACATCTTTGCGATGTATTCCGGCATGGATCTGGGAGAGAAGAATACCCTGTTCAAGATGAAGGAGCTGTGGAATTATTGGGGGACGATCTTTGAGGATGCGGATAAGGAACTAAAAAATGTCCGGAAAGCAAATCGGTTTTCAGAATATAAACCGGCGGTCGTTAATTTGTTCCGTAACAGGGAACTGACAGACCGCCGGGCATATGATATATGACACTATGAATTATTTGATTTATATACAACGGATTCACGAACTGTAATTCTGATCTCTTGTTTGTAATACTGTAATGTGGTATCATGAATCTAGTACCAGTTCAGGGAGAGTATGGCGTAAGCTGTATTGTCGGTGTCCGGTCTCACATACTATTATCCCGTGAACACGCGACAGCTGGTACTATTTTTATTGCTCATTATACTTTAACTGCTGTGCCTTGATCAGCTCCTCGTCATCAAAGTAGTTGATCCGCATGGCAGCCTTAACCTCTGCAAGTGTCTGGGCTGCTTCCTTCTGTGCCACGATCGTTCCCTGATGAAGGATCTCATAGACAGCCGGAATATCCTTCTCTAATTCCTTCCGTCTTGCCCGGATCGGTGCAAGCTCCTTCTGTAATACGGAATTCAGGAACCGCTTAACCTTCATATCCCCGAGACCGCCGCGCTGATAGTGCTCCTTCAATTCGTCCAGATTCTTATAATCAGGCAGGAACTCCGCAAAAGAATCCTCCGTTGCAAATGCATCCAGGTATGTGAACACCGTATTACCTTCAATGGTTCCCGGATCGGTCACCTTGATATGATTCGGATCGGTATACATACTGAATACCTTCTGTTGAACTACATCCTCCGGGTCGGACAGGTAGATACAGTTGCCAAGAGACTTACTCATCTTGGCTTTGCCATCGGTTCCCGGAAGACGCGAGCATACGGAATTCTCCGGAACCAAAGCTTCCGGCTCTACTAGGGTCTCACCGTAAACGGAATTGAACTTCCGGACGATCTCACGGGCCTGCTCGAGCATTGGAAGCTGATCCTCGCCGACCGGAACGGTAGTCGCCTTAAATGCGGTAATGTCGGATGCCTGACTGATCGGATAGGTGAAGAAACCAACCGGGATCGCCTTGTCAAACTTCCGCATCTGAATCTCGGATTTGACGGTTGGATTACGCTCCAAACGTGCTACCGTGACCAGATTCATATAATAAAACGACAGTTCGGTAAGCTCTGTAACCTGAGACTGAATGAACAGATTGGACTTGGCAGGGTCTAAGCCGCAGGAAAGCCAGTCCAACGCTACCTCTATGATATTATCCCGGATCTTATCCGGGTTATCTGCATTATCCGTCAACGCCTGTGCGTCCGCAATCATAATGAAGATCTTATCATACTCGCCGGAATTCTGTAACTCCACACGGCGTTTCAATGAACCAACATAATGCCCTAAGTGTAATTTACCGGTCGGACGATCACCGGTCAGAATAATTTTGCTCATAATTGTATCCTTCTTTTTCTGTAAATCCATAATAAAAATGATTGGGAATCCTGCGTCAGGAATATAATACAACAGTATCATCTGCGGATTCGTCAACCCATTAGCAATTATACGGGTCTTAAGGGAAGATGTCAAGATTGTGGACATTTGAGTGCAACGCACTTTTTTGACTTGGCGAGGTTTTTTCGAGCCTAGTCAAAATGCGTACAAAAGTAGACACCGAGAAAACGAAGTTTTCGAGGTGCTCGTCGCATAAGCGACGAGAGCGGAGATTTGTGGTATAATAATATTATTATTTTAACGGGAGGGATTCTTACATGATCAGATTGGAATGTGACGGAAGCTACGAAGCACATTTACAGGAATATAACGAGGGGATTCTCCGCAAATACGGAGTGTCGTCCCAAAGCGCCGAGCGTGAGATCATCAGCATGGCAGACAAGGGGAATACGGTCGCCTTAAAGCTCTACGGCGATATGGTGTTCTATCAGAAGATCCTGCGGAGACATTATTACCGGGATGCATTTGAATTATATATGCGGTCTGCCGGAATAACGGTAGAGGAGGATGGAAGCTTTACGTCGAGCGGAATCGCGTATCCGCTTGCATTCTGGTGGATCGGATGTTCTCTCGTTAATTACAGAAAGGAGTCCTTTCTTGCCAAATGTGAACCGATCGCTGTAATCGATTCCATGACAACAGAGGACCGTTTGGCATATGCCTTAGAACTCGCGGCTGCCTGCCTGGACTATGAGAAAGCGCCGGGCGCGATCAATCTGATCGGGCGTATCTTTCGCGAGATCTCAGAAAATCCGGAATTATTCGAGAAACTAAAAACGCAGGCTTCGGATATCCTTCATTCCCATGATTTCATTCGGAAAGAAATCCTGACCGTGCCTTTCGACTGCAGCGCGGTGGAAGAATGCGGGGAGATTGCAGAGACCTTCTTCCTGGCAGCTGCCAGAGAGGGCTACGTCTATGCCTGCAACAATCTGGCGGCAAGAGAGGCGGACCGGATCGTAGAGCTTGCAAAGCAGATTCAAGCGGAACAGGATATTTCAGAAAAACAGGTTTCCGGTGAATCACGGGATAACCTCAAAGATCTGAATATGAAAGAACAG
>CACZRT010000008.1 GCA_902783585.1 uncultured Lachnospiraceae bacterium
CGGAAGGATCAGAGCTTACCATAGAGAGCAAATCAGGGAAGCCGGAGGAGTACAGTATGAAGATCAAGCAGGGCAGACCGAATTATCTGCTGTTATTTGTTATGAAATTGACGGGATTTATCCCGACCCTTATCTTCTTCAAACCGAAGATCTATTATCAGAACCGGAAAGCACAGGGACGGCATATCAAGGGTGCCGCGATCCTGATGTCCAATCATACCGCGTTTATGGATTTCATTCTCTATATGCTGATCTTTGTAGAACGGATACCGCGGTTTTTGATGGCAGAGGTGCTGTTTACGAAAAATAAGCTCTTCACCTGGCTGTTATTCGGAGTGGGCGGGATCTATTTGAATCGGGATAAGGTCGGCGGAGGCTTTGTCACCCATTCTTTAAAGACCCTGGAACGCGGCGGCGTCGTGGGAGTGTTCCCGCAGGGGCGGCTTCCGGTGCCGGGGCAGAAGTTCCCATTTAAGCCGGGAATTACTATGATCGCGATGAAGACCGATGCGCCGATCATACCGATCTATACGGACGGCAATTACGGAATTAACAAGCGGGCGCATGTAATGATCGGGGAGCCGATCTATCTGAGAGAACAATTTGACTGCACGAATCCGACCAAGGAGGACGTGAAGAAAATGACACAGTATCTGGAGTCGGTAATGGACAGCATGCAGGCAGAGGTTGAGAGGCAGAAGGCGAAGAAGTAAGGAATAGGGATTAACAGTCTGTACGGATACAGTCGGTTATGGTGAATGGTTGTGGATAATAAAGTAGAAGCAGTTGCAGAGAAGAATGCAAAGCGAGAGAATAAGCGGTCGGCAGGACAAAGCTCCGGGAAAGCAGCAAAATATGATGGCAGACACCCGCTCTTTCATATCAAATATTTTCCGATGGATATGGCGCGGTTTGTCTTCTATATCTGCATGATCGGATATCGGATCAAGCGGCATTATCTGAATGAAGAGGCCGAGAAGAAATGTAAGTGGATCAAGGGCGGAGCCGTGATCGTGGCGAATCATACCGCATTTGATGATCCGCTATACTTAAACAGTCTGCTGTGGTATCGCCGGAATTATTATCTGGCGGGCGAAGCGGTAATGGATCAGGCGATCAAGGGACCGCTCTTAAAGTCAGCAGGCTGTATCCGGATCGACCGGAATATCTCGGATATCAATGCGATCAGGGAATGTGTGCGGGTCTTGAAGGAAGGCTTTACTCTGAATATGTTTCCGGAGGGCGGTATCCATAAGGACGGAGATGTGGCCGAGATCAAGAAGGGTGCGATCCTGATCGCAGTGCAGGCGGGCGTGCCGATCATTCCAGTCTATTCCGAGCCTCGCAAGAACTGGATACATAGAAGACGCGCGGTCATCGGGGAACCATTTGAACCGAAGAAATACTGCGCGAAGAAATTTCCGTCCATGGCGGAGCTGAATCAGATGAATGAGGAGCTGCTAACGCTGATCCATGCATGTGAGGATAAATATAAAGAGGTTGTTTCAGAAAAACAGTAGGAAGGGTATGATCATGGAGATTTTAGAGAAGCTGAAAGAATTGTTTGAGAAGGTGTTAGAGGGCGATGTCGATGTATCGAAGGTGAGTCCGGAAGCACGTCTTGTGGAGGATCTGGATATGCAGTCGATCAGTATGCTGTATATGGCTCTTGCCGTAGAGGAAGAGTACGGTGTGAAGTTTGATAATGATGATTTTAAGAAGATCAGGACGGTTGGAGATATTATCGCGAAGATCGAGGCGGAAGCGTGATTCAGACAGTGGATAAAAGAATGAGTGTCTGAGAAAGCGATCAGGGAATGATCTTATCAGGACCGTAGACGTATGCCCGGATCAGCAGTTGATAAGAAGGGAAGTAAGGAAGTTGCAATGGACAACGAATGACCCGAAGTATGGAGATATCATCCGGGTAAAGGTAAAATTCTATTATCATTATGGTCTGTTTGAGGATGCGGAGCATGTGATCCAGTTCGGTCTTCCGGATAATACCGGGCTTGATCCGGATTCCATTGCGGTGATCACGACGGATATGCAGACATTTCTTCATGGGGGAATGTTGGAGACGGCGAAGCTGTCCTTTGCGGAGAAGCGCAAGCGCCGCTCGCCGGAGAAGACGATCCGGTATGCGCATGAGCAGTTGGGGAGAACGGGGTATAATATCCTTCATAATAATTGTGAGCATTTTGTCAATGAATGTGTATTCGGAGTTGCGGAATCGACGCTTGTGGATTCTACCCGGGAGGAGATCCGGAAGCGGATTTAAAGAGTAGGTGCCCAAGAGGAATTCGGCAGCGGATATGAGAGGGTGCAAGGGTGACCGAAGTCCGATCTGAGGATAAGAACATCGATATACTTGCAGGGAAGAAAGGAACGCATGAAAAGCAGATAACAGGCAACAGTGTGTCAGCATGTTGCAGAAGGGATTGGTAAATACATGGCAGCAGTACAGAAACCGATTAATTCTTATGGAAAAGTACCTGCATATCAGGGCTCAAAAAAGGAACAGCTTCAGAAGATCGAGAAGCAGGGCTTTATCGCCTGTGTGGCATCGATAGCGGGACTTCCGGCGTCACTGATCGGGTTCGGTCTGATCCTGGGAGTCGTGGGATTAATCCTTGGGATCAAAGCTAAGCGCCCGGACGGTACGAGACCATGGGGTGCGGTCGTCGCGATCGTAGCAGGTATTTTAAGCATTATTATCGGAATTCCGGGAATGATTCTGGCGTATGATTATATCCATTTTCAATTTACCGGAGAGAATCTGGAGTTTATCGCTAAGATCGTACAGACACTTAGCGGGAATTAAGAGGATGTAGAAGATGAAGAATAAGAAACAGGGAATATTATTTGATCTGGACGGAACTCTGTGGGATTCTGCCCAGGGTGTTGTAGATTCTTGGAATGTGGTATTAGAGCGGTTTCCGGATGTGGACAAGGTCATGACGGTTGAGGATATTCACGGGTGTATGGGGCTTCCGATGGATGAGATCGGACGGAAGCGCTTCGGCGGCATGGGCTTAAGTGAGGAGCGGATCACCGAGATCATGATCGCCTGCGAAGAATATGAGAATGAATATCTGACGGAGCATGGCGGCGTCTTATATCCGCATCTCGAGGATGTGCTTCAAATCCTGTCGAAGGATTATTTTCTTGCAATCGTCAGCAATTGCCAGGTGGGATATATCGAGGCGTTCCTGACATATCATAAGCTTGGCCGCTACTTTGATGATACTGAGAATTTTGGTAATACCGGTCTGCAGAAATGGGATAATATGCGGTTGGTCTGTGAACGGAATCAGCTGACGAGCGCGTTGTATGTGGGCGATATCCAGAGAGATTATGAAGCGGCCTGCAAGGCAGAGCTTCCATTTATTCATGCGGCGTATGGCTTTGGCATGATCCGGGACAGGGTTCCGGAGATCCGGTCACTGATCGAGCTTCCGAACGTGGTCAGGGATGTATTCGATTCGATGGAAACGAAGTAGCAGTGAGATGGAGGGAAGGGGATAGGCAGGAGCCGGAAACGAAGGAATGAGGAGTACTATAACTACGGTACAGAAGATAGAGAATGTATAGAGTTTAGGGAACAGGGAAAAGAGAAAACACGAGGGAATAACAATGACGATCTACGAACATGAACCACAATATTATGAAACAGATCAAATGGGGATCATTCACCATTCGAATTACATCCGCTGGTTTGAATCTGCCCGTATTCAGGCGATGAAAGAGGTAGGGATCGACTATGCCAAGTGCGAGGAAATGGGATTTATGAGTCCGGTAATGGAAGTAACCTGTACCTACAAATCCATGGTGCGATTCGGAGATGCCGTTCAGGTCTATGCGATGCTTCGGGAATATAACGGGATCAAATTCCGGATCGAATATGTGGTACGGGATAAGGCGACGGGAGAGATCCGGACGACCGGAGAGAGTAAGCATTGCTTCTGTGATAAGAAAACGGGCAAGCCGATTTCTTTAAAGAGGGAGTATCCGGAGCTGCATGAACGGTTCCTGCAGGCACTGGATGAGGAGTAGCAGTTTATAATAATTTTACAATCCCTTATTATTGATAATGCAGGGGGGATTTGTTAAAGTGAATATAGGTCTTTTAGTTTTGGGAACGAAGGAGTAGTTGAACGTAAAGTATCGTTATAGCAGATCATGGATGCTGCTTACAGAGGAGGAAAGAATATGGGAGTGTCATTAGTAATGATCGGTATTATCGTATTGGTAGTCCTGGTTCTGTTGTTGATCATAGGCGGAGGCATTGCCGTTGTGATCATTGTATCGAACAAAAAGGAACGGAACAACAGAGCGAACAGTGCAGCAAGTGATGAAATGCAGTACTGCTCTTCTTGCGGAGCCAAGATCACCGGCGATTCGGAGTATTGTGAGAATTGCGGAGCAAAGGTCGAACAATAAAGGAGGGGTTATATGGGGTCAGAGTATGCAGCATGTCCAAAATGCGGAAAAGAGATCAAAAGAACAAGTAAATTCTGTAAGTTCTGCGGCAATGAAGTCGTATTTCCGGCGGAAGAGCCGATCGGATCGGATCAGATCCAATGTCCGAATTGCGATAAAATAATTAAAAAGGGTAGTAAGTTCTGCAAGTTCTGTGGAAAAGAAGTGATCTTGCCTGAAGCTGAGAAAGAGGAACGCAAGGACCCGGTATGTTCGTCCTGCGGAAAAACGGTGAAGCCGGGAGTGAAGTTCTGTAAATCTTGCGGCGCAAGCCTTTTCACAGAAGCTCCACAGCCGGCAGCAGCACCTGAAGTTCAACCGGTAGTAGAACCAGCAGCTCCACAGCAGGTAGTAAAGCCGCAGGCACCAGTACAGGCATCACAGCCACAGCAGGTAGTAAAGCCACAGGCATCACAGCCACAGCCGACAGTACAACAACAGCCAACAGTTTATCAAACGAATCCGCAAGCCGGATCAGGTACACCGGTGTCTCAAAATCCGCCAACCGAGAATGGATTTGTCAGATTCCTGCGGCAGATTAAGGATTTTATCGTACGTATGTGGAACACTCACCGTGGACCGACGATCGCAGTCGGAGCAGCCGCTATTCTGGTACTGGGCTGCATGTTGTTGGCGATTCCGACGTCTTTATTGGCATTGGCAGGAGGCGGAAGATCGTCCGGTGGATATAATTCCGGTTATGATACGACACCAAGTGGATATAATTCTGATTATGATACGACACCAGGTGGATATAATTCCGACTATGATACGACACCATCGGTGAACACGAATACGTCGCTGGCATGTTCTATCTGCGGCGGAACCGGAAGATGTACACACTGTTCGGGAGGCGGTACCTGTCTATACTGCTTTGGAGCAGGGTATAAGACCGGTGTAACCTATGGAACAGGCGGAGATGGAAGATATGAATGCGGTGCCTGTCACGGAACCGGAAAATGTGACAGCTGCAATGGAACAGGAAGCTGTAAATATTGTAATGGAACGGGACGAATGTAGGGGGGTTCAATATGTTTTGTGAGAATTGCGGAGCATTGTTAGAAGAGGGAAGTGTATTCTGCTCGGAATGCGGTGCTAAGAATGATATAGAAGAGGAAGCGCCTGTTAAGCAGCCGGAAGAAACTGCTGCAGTCCGACCGGCATGGCAGCCGGAGGCAGCAGGTGGGAGTTATGATCCGGGTATGAACAGTCAGAAGAAGGGCGGCAGTAAATTACCGATCTTTATTGGGATCGGTGCCGGTGCTCTTATCGTCATCATAGGCCTTATTGTGGCATTGGTCGTTTCCATGAATCGGAACAAAAGCTATTATGGTCAGAATGATAACAATAATAACACGAGTTATTCCAACACCGGAAATGAAGAGCAGCAGCCGACGGCGGATATCGATCAGCCCGATACCACAAGCGTCTCTGACGGATATACGATCAATGGGCATGTGGTGAAGAAGAACTCTGCAACGGTAATCGTGGATGGAGTTGAGTACACGGATCTGTCTACATATTTTATGCCATACAAATATGATAATGATGTAGAGATCGTTGCCTATAGTAAGTCTGAAAAGATTGCATTTGAGTATGGCTTTAACGAAGCCGGTATTACGGGTAATAATGAATTCCAGACCAGTGATTTTATGAATGAGACGATGGGTGCACATTTGCTGGTATGGGGATTAGCTGAGACCTATTACGATTCCGATCTGACATTTGTATGGATGATGGTCGGTGATGAGAATTCAAGAGATATGACCAGCAATTCGAATTTCCGGTCTGTAGAATTCCAGTGTATAGACCTTGATAAAAACGGAGTCAGCACATTCAGCTTTTCAACGGAATTCTATGATGAGGGATCCGGAACCTGGCATACGGTGGAAGGATATATTGCTACGGAATATACATCTCAGTGGGTAGAATGGTCGGATTCGGTATTCTGATATCGTTGTGGGACCGGCAAATTATATAGAATCGATGGCAGCACAAGAATCCATGGGTATCACCGCTCATGGATTCTTATATAAGGTGATTTATACTCTTGACAAAAAAAAATCCTTATTGTAAGGTGTAACATATTAGATATTTAGATATCATATATAAGATATCTTATATTAGATAAATAGAAAGACTTAGATGGAGACAGTAGCAGAATAGGAACGCCGCGGATCTGACAGGTTCTCATGCATGATTCATGGAGAATATTAAGGAGACGCAGCCAGCGAGCCGGAGATGGTGGAAGACCGGTGCCAGTAGGATTCATGTGAAGATCACTCCGGAGTCGCAGACCGAAGTTGTCAGGATTTGTGAGCAAGCCGCGCAGATAGATGTGGGGGATTGCGGGCATAATAGGACTTCGTAGGCTCTGACGTAGTTCCTGCGTTAAGGGAAGCGTGTGTGAATGTCTGATAGGACAGAGCATATAAGAAATTAGGTGGTATAGCGAATGTAAGGAACCTTCGTCCTAATGGATGGAGGTTCCTTTTTTAGGCGGACAGGAAGCGACTTCGTCTTCCCTGTCCGATTACAGATCATGAATAAGAAAGGACGAAGACAATGTACGAAAAAGTATCGAAGGACTTAAACTTTGTGGAGCGCGAAGCGAAGGTGGAGCAGTTCTGGAAGGACAAGAAGATTTTTGAAAAGAGTATAGAGGAGAAGGAAGGCTGTCCGGTGTATACCTTCTATGACGGTCCTCCGACAGCGAACGGCAAGCCGCATATCGGTCATGTGCTGACTCGTGTGATTAAGGATATGATCCCGCGTTATCAGACGATGAAGGGACATAAGATCATTCGTAAGGCCGGCTGGGATACCCACGGTCTTCCGGTGGAATTAGAGGTTGAGAAGCTGCTGGGAATTGATGGTAAGGATCAGATCGAGGCTTATGGTCTGGAACCATTTATTGAGAAATGTAAGGAAAGCGTATGGAAATATAAGGGCATGTGGGAGGAATTCTCCGGCAAAGTCGGTTTCTGGGCAGATATGGATGATCCGTACGTTACCTATCATAATTCCTTTATCGAGTCTGAATGGTGGGCACTGAAGAAGATCTGGGATGACGGGCTTCTGTATAAGGGCTTTAAGATCGTACCGTATTGTCCTAGATGTGGGACTCCGCTGTCTTCTCATGAGGTGGCACAGGGGTATAAGAGTGTGAAGGAGCGGTCGGCAGTTGTCCGTTTTCAGTGTGTGGATGAGGATGCGTATATTCTCGCATGGACGACTACGCCTTGGACACTTCCGAGTAATGTGGCGCTCTGCGTGAATCCGTCCGAGACCTATTGCAAGGTGAAGGCGGCAGACGGCAGAACCTATTATATGGCAGAGGCACTTCTTGACAAGGTGCTTGGCAAGCTTTCTGAGGATGGCAAGCCTGCATATGAGGTTCTGGAGACGTATGTCGGTAAGGATCTGGTCGGCAAGGAATATGTTGCTTTATTTGACTGCGCAGCGGAAGCAGCAAAGAAGCAGGGAAAGAAAGCGCATTTCGTAACTGCTGATAATTATGTCACAATGGAAGATGGTACCGGTATTGTTCACATTGCGCCTGCCTTTGGTGAGGATGACTCCCGTGTGGGACGGGACAACGATCTTCCGTTTGTCCAGTTTGTAGACGGCAAGGGAAATATGACCGAAGAGACGCCATTTGCCGGATTATTTGTCAAGGATGCCGATCCGAAGGTATTGGTAGACTTGGATGCAAGAGGCTTATTGTTCGATGCGCCGAAGTTCGAGCATGACTATCCGTTCTGCTGGCGATGCGATACGCCGCTCATTTATTATGCAAGAGATACCTGGTTTATTAAGATGACGGCAGTTCGTGACCGTCTGGTTGCGAATAATAATACCGTCAACTGGATTCCGGAGGGAATCGGTAAGGGCCGTTTCGGTTCTTGGCTTGAGAATGTGCAGGATTGGGGGCTTTCCCGTAACCGTTACTGGGGAACACCGCTTAATATCTGGCAGTGTTCCTGCGGCAAGCAGCATGCGATCGGTTCGATCGAGGAACTGAAGAGCATGAGTAAGAACTGCCCGGAGGATATTGAGCTGCACCGTCCGTTTATTGATAATGTGACCGTGATCTGTCCGGACTGCGGCGGCGAGATGAAGCGTGTACCGGAGGTGATCGACTGCTGGTTTGATTCCGGCGCGATGCCATTTGCACAGTGGCACTATCCATTTGAAAATGAAGACATCTTCAAGGAGAACTTCCCGGCAGATTTCATCAGTGAGGCAGTCGATCAGACCAGAGGCTGGTTCTATTCGCTGATGGCAATCTCGACGTTGATCTTTGATCAGGCACCATATAAGAATGTGATCGTTCTCGGACACGTCTTGGATAAGGACGGCGAGAAGATGAGTAAGTCTAAGGGTAATGCAGTCGATCCGATGGAGGCACTTAATAAGTTCGGCGCTGACGCGATCCGCTGGTATTTCTACAGTAATTCGGCGCCTTGGCTTCCAAACCGGTTCCATGAGGATGCGGTTGTCGAGGGACAGCGGAAGTTCATGGGAACGCTGTGGAATACCTATGCGTTCTATGTATTATACGCAGAGATCGATCAGTTCGACCCGACGAAGTATACGTTGGAGCCGGATAAGCTCAGTGTAATGGATAAATGGCTGTTATCGAAGCTCAATTCTGCGGTTAAGACCGTAGATGAATCGTTGAATGCCTATAAGATTCCGGAGGCGACCAGAGCATTGTCGGAATTCGTAGATGATATGAGTAACTGGTATGTAAGACGCTGCCGTGACCGTTACTGGGCGAAGGGAATGGAACAGGATAAGATTAATGCCTACATGACCCTCTATACAGCACTGGTAACGATCTGTAAGGCATCTGCACCGATGATCCCGTTCTTGACAGAGGATATCTATCAGAATCTGGTATGCGGACTGGATCAGAGCGCACCGGAAAGTATTCATCTGTGCGACTTCCCACAGGCAGACGAGAGCCTGATCGATCAGGAATTGGAGGCTGCCATGGATGAGGTTCTTCATGTGGTCGTTCTTGGCCGTGCAGCAAGAAATGCTGCGAATATCAAGAACCGCCAGCCAATCGGAACCATGTATATCAAGGCGAATAAGGAATTATCCGATTACTACGTGGAGATCATTGAGGACGAGCTGAATGTGAAGAAAGCCCAGTTCAAGGAGGATGTATCTGCTTATACATCTTACAGTTTCAAGCCGCAGCTTCGTACCGTCGGACCGAAATACGGCAAGCAGCTTGGCGGGATCAAGAAGTATCTGTCAGAGGTAGACGGTAATCAGGCAATGGCAGAGCTGAAGAGTCAGGGCGCGATCAGCTTCGATGTTGATGGTGTTACGGTATCCCTTGCAGAGGAGGATCTCTTGATCGATATGGCACAGATGGAAGGCTATGTGAGTGAGCAGGACAATTATGTAACGGTTGTCTTAGACACCAATCTGACGCCGGAGCTCATCGAGGAAGGCTATGTGCGTGAGATCGTATCGAAGATCCAGACCATGCGGAAAGAGGCTGATTTTGAAGTGACCGACAAGATTGTTGTCTATGTGGATAACAATGATAAGATTGCAGAGATCATTGCAAGAAATGCGGATTCGATCAAAGGCGATACCTTGGCAGAGCTGATCGAGGCGGGCAAGATGGCCGGCTTCACCAAGGAATGGAACATCAACGGCGAGAATGTGATGTTCGGCGTCAGCCAGATTGGGACGCATTAAGAATAGTACGACAAGACCCCTTCAGAGTGGATGATCTGAAGGGGTCTATTATTATATCTGCTTTTATTTTAATTGTTCAAGAAGAGCTGCCTCAGAGAGATTCAAACGCTTTGCGGCTTCGCTAAGAGAGATTATGTTATCTCTTAATAATTCTATGATTATGTTATGTTTACCCCGTGCTTCTCCCCGCGCTTCCCCATCCTTAACCATATCATCAATCGCTTTACACATATTGACTGATTCGCCTCCTTCTGTTTGATAAGTTTTAATATGTTTCGTAAGTTCTTTGGTTTTACTGTATAATGTGAATGCTTCTGCCAGATCACCGGACAATGCAATATCCCGTTAGAATCATATTGCATATGTGAAATAATAAGAAAGACCATTTTCCTGTTCACTCAATCGTCTTCAAAGACGAAATAAAGCGGACGGGGAATGGTCTTTCTTTATATTAAATACGAAATGTGTCAAAGAGCAGAAGGATTAAGCGATTATTAACGCAAAATCTCATCTTAATATCTAAAAAAAGAATAGATAAAGCGATTATTGTATGTTGATAATTGCTTAATATTCATTTATAATAAAAGAAATATACGAAATGGAGGTCTGCCGAATGCTTGTTGCAAGAGAAAAAGAGAAGAACATTCTCATGTCAGCGATGAATGAAGAAGAGTCAAGATTCATTGCAATATATGGAAGAAGACGTATTGGAAAAACATATTTGATCAGGGAAGTATTTGATGGTAAATTCACATTTCAACATGCCGGATATGCCGGTGGAAGCACCAAAGAGCAGTTATTTGCATTTTGTGTGTCATTGCGAGAATATGGATATCAGGATTTTGACATGCCTTCGAACTGGCTGGAGGCTTTTGAACTGCTTAAGATATTGATACGTTCTTCGAAGGATGATCGAAAGCTAATTTTTATTGACGAGTTATCATGGATGGATACTAAGGGGAGTGACTTGATGGTTGCTCTCGAAGGGTTTTGGAATAGCTGGGCGAGCGCGCGAAAGGATATTTTGTTGATTGTATGTGGTTCCGCAACTACCTGGATGCTTGATAAGGTTATCCATAATAAGGGGGGGTTGTATAACAGATTGTCATATCATATACATTTGCAAGCATTTTCACTCAAAGAATGTGAAGAATACTTAATGGCAAATAATATAATGATGAATCGTC
The DNA here is from genome assembly GCA_902783585.1 of uncultured Lachnospiraceae bacterium. Classification (GTDB taxonomy): domain Bacteria; phylum Bacillota; class Clostridia; order Lachnospirales; family Lachnospiraceae; genus CAG-632. The sequence goes on from CACZRT010000008.1 coordinate 11,394, forward strand.
ATCAGATTCTGGAGTGCTATATGATTATGGGCGGCGTTCCTTATTACTGGAGCCTTTTACAGAAGGGGTTGAGCCTGCCACAGAATATAGATAAGATTTTTTTTGAAAGAGATGCGGTACTTCGGGATGAATTCAAATATTTGTATTCTTCTTTGTTTACACATCCAGAGAAATATATTGATATAGTTACAGCTTTGGGTACAAAAAAAGCGGGTATGACAAGAGAAGAATTATTAGCTGCTACACAAAGTGAGAATTCAGGTACATTTACAAACCGTCTGGAAAATTTAGAAAATTGCGGCTTTATCAGAAGATATACAGAGTTTGGGAAAAATTCCAAAAATAGTGTTTATCAGTTAATTGATAATTATACACTTTTCTATTTTAAGTTTTTGGCAAATAGACCAACAGATGAGCATTTTTGGGAAAATCAGACAGGTACACCCCGAATTCACGCTTGGTGTGGTTTGGCATTTGAACGTGTATGTCTAGAACACATTGATCAGATAAAAATGGCTTTGGGGATTTCAGGAGTATTGACAGAGGTTAACGGATGGTCTTGCAGGAATGATATAGAAAAGGGAATACATGGTTCTCAAATTGATCTCTTGCTCGTCAGAAAAGATCAAGTTATTAATCTGTGTGAAATGAAGTATTCTAAAGATGATTACACAGTTACCGGAAAAACAGACAAAGAAATACGTAATAAAATAAATGATTTTATGACTTTGACTAAAACAAAATATGCCATACACCCTACAATTGTAACAACCTATGGATTGACACAAAATTCGTATGCAGGAAATATACAAGCAGTTATAACGGCGGATGATTTATTTCGATGATAACAAAAAATGCATTATACTTGCTTTAGAAGAAAAATGCCATTTGCGGCAAAAATTTCGGATGGTACGCATGTAGGTAACCCCCATCGAGAAGGTATTTGTTACGGGTTTCTCATGTTTTTAGAATCTCTTTATGACTTAGGTATTGTGAAATCTTATATTTTCTGATAAAATACTTGTATGTGTGCTCGCCATAATAGATTTGCAGGGTACAGTTCTAAGGAGGATAGTTATATATCATGAAGAAGAAAATCGATTTCGACAAGGAAAGCTTCAAGAAGCAGGTCATTACGAATGTGAAGACTCTGTATCGTAAGACGATTGATGAGGCGGATGATCAGCAGGTATTTCAGGCTGTTGCGTATGCGGTTAAGGATGATATCATCGACCGTTGGATTGCAACACATAAGGAATATGAGAAGAAGAACGTTAAGACCGTATACTACCTGTCCATGGAGTTCTTAATGGGACGGGCATTGGGTAATAACCTGATCAACTTAACCTATTATGATGAGATTAAGGAAGCATTGGATGAGCTCGGCTTTGACTTGAATGTGATCGAGGATCAGGAGCCGGACGCAGCACTTGGTAATGGTGGTCTTGGCCGTCTTGCAGCATGCTTCTTGGATTCTCTTGCAACTCTTGGCTATCCGGCATACGGATGCGGTATCCGGTATCGTTATGGTATGTTCAAGCAGGCTATCAAGGATGGCTATCAGATCGAGGAGCCGGATGATTGGTTGAAGGAAGGCAATCCATTTGAGGTGCGCCGTGCAGAATATGCCTGTGAGGTGAAGTTCGGCGGATATGTAAAGGTAGAGAATAAGAATGGCCGTAACTTCTTCAGTGTAGAAGGGTATCAGGCAATCCGCGCAGTACCGTATGATCTTCCGGTCATCGGTTATGGCAATAATATCGTGAATACGCTTCGTATCTGGGATGCGGAGGCTATTCAGAACTTCAATCTGGATTCCTTTGATAAGGGTGAATATCAGAAGGCCGTGGAGCAGCAGAATCTGGCAAGAACGATCGTAGAGGTCCTGTATCCGAATGATAATCACTATGCAGGTAAGGAGCTGCGTTTAAGACAGCAGTATTTCTTTATTTCTGCATCGATTCAGACGGCAATCCGTAAGTTCAAGGAGAATAATAAGGATCTTCATGATATTCCGAAGAAGATTACATTCCAGTTAAATGATACTCATCCGACCGTTACGGTTGCTGAGCTGATGAGAATCCTGATGGATGAGGAAGGCTTGGAATGGGATGAGGCATGGGAGATCACGAAGCATACCTGTGCATATACCAACCACACAATCATGTCAGAAGCATTGGAGAAATGGCCGATCGAGCTGTTCTCCAGATTACTTCCTCGTGTATACCAGATCATTGAGGAGATCAACCGCAGATTCGTTCTTGAGATCGAGGCGAAGTATCCGGGCAATCAGGACAAGATCCGGAATATGGCAATCCTATATGATGGACAGGTTCGTATGGCATATCTTGCGATTGCAGGTTCTTTCTCTGTCAATGGTGTTGCACAGCTTCATACAGAAATCCTGAAGAAGCGTGAGCTGAAGGACTTCTATGAGATGAACCCGAAGCAGTTCAATAATAAGACCAATGGTATTACCCAGCGTCGGTTCTTATTGCATGGCAATCCGCTGCTTGCAAACTGGATCACGGATAAGATCGGGGATGAGTGGATCACAGATCTGTCTCAGATCTCTAAGTTAAAGGTCTATGTCGATGATCCGAAGTGCCAGCAGGAATTCATGAACATCAAGTATCAGAATAAGATCCGTCTGGCGAACTATATTAAAGAGCATAACGGTGTGGATATTGATCCTCGTTCTATCTATGATGTTCAGGTGAAGCGTCTGCATGAGTATAAGAGACAGCTCCTGAATATCCTTCATGTTATGCATCTGTATAATGAATTAAAGGCAAATCCGGGCATGGATATGGTTCCGAGAACCTTTATCTTCGGTGCGAAGGCAGCAGCCGGTTATAAGCGTGCGAAGTTGACGATCAAGCTGATCAACTCTGTTGCGGATGTGATCAACAATGATGAGTCCATTAAGGGCAAGATCAAGGTAGTATTCATTGAGAACTACCGTGTATCGAATGGTGAGATCATCTTCGCCGCAGCAGATATCAGTGAGCAGATCTCAACTGCATCCCGCGAGGCTTCCGGTACCGGTAACATGAAGTTCATGTTAAATGGTGCATTAACCCTTGGAACGATGGATGGCGCGAACGTTGAGATCGTGGAAGAGGTTGGTCAGGAGAATGCATTTATCTTCGGTATGTCAGCCGATGAGGTTATGAAGTATGAGCGCGAAGGTGGATATTATCCGATGGATATCTACAACAATAATCAGGCAGTTCGTACCGTACTTACCCAGCTGATCAACGGCTTCTACTCACCGGAGGATCCGGATCTGTTCCGTGAATTGTATGATTCACTGACCAAGGAAGATGTATATTTCATCCTGAAGGACTTCGATTCCTATGCGGAAGCTCATAAGAAGGTAGATGAAGCATACCGCGATGAGGCAGCATGGGCACGCTCCGCAATGCTGAATACTGCATGCGCCGGCAAGTTCTCATCTGACAGAACGATTCAGGAATATGTAGATGACATCTGGAAGTTAGAAAAGGTAACGGTAAAGCTTCCGAAGAGCGCAAAGTAATCTGTCAAACTGAAACAATCTGTGTCATGAAAATGACAATATAAGAGAATTAATAATATGCGACAGCCTGCATGGAATGAGATGTGCAGGCTGTTGTATTTTTTTGTCTTGAGCTTCATATATTATAATATGAACTTCGTTCATAGCCCAATTCACAGAAATGCATTTGCAAGCAAGCATTTCTGTATCATTATATCATAACCATAAAGCGTATGCTTCGAGGTTAAGCATGGCTGACAAATTGTTATACTATAAAACAAGAGGTAATAAAAGGTTATGCGTGAGCGTATTACAATTGGATTTGCCGGATGCATGGTGCTCATTTTTCTTCCATACATCCTGACACTAATGATCAGCGGCCTGACAGGGGGAGCAAGACAGAACGAGTCTATAACTGCTGTTGATACGGGTAGGACGGTGTCGATCGAGCATGATGGCAGCTACGATGTGATTGATGTAGAGGCTTATCTATTAGGGGTATTGCCCGGAATCACCGATCCGGAATGCGGCACAGAGGTGTGGAAGGCGCTGGCAGTCATGGAGCGGACAAACATTTATCGCCAGATGGGTGGGAATACCACTGTGGATGAAGCGGATCTGGTAGAGGATTATCTGACGCAGGAGGAGATCCGTTCCTTATGGGGAGAGCGGCAGTATCAGCGCCGGTTAAAAGAGGTGGAGCAGGCGATCCTTGCAACCGTCGGACAGACTATGACTTATGACGGGGAATACATTACGGCATATTATCATAGGGTAAGCGACGGAAAGACCGCAAGTGCGGAGGAGCTCATGGGACAGGCTGTTCCTTATCTTGTGTCGGTTGACAGCGGACATGATGTGGAATCTAAGAATTATATGAATCTGATCTTGATCCCGAAGGATGAGCTGCCCACTATGCAGGATCAGGCATCTTCATCTATACAGGATCAGGGTACGCCCGGGACAGAAGTATCTGCGACTGCTTCGGGGGCGGGAGCTTTGTCGATTACTCAGGCAACCGAACATGGATATGTGCAGGAGGTATCAGTAGGCGGAGAATCTATGAGTGCAGATGATTTCTGCAGAAAATACCAGATCCCGTCGTATCATTTCTACATTGAAGATCTGGGAGATGAGCAGAATGCGTACCGGATCGTGTCGCTTGGCATGGGTCATGGCATGGGACTCAGTATCTATGGCGCAGGCGTTATGAACCGGGAGGGTAGTGATTATCGGGATATCCTACAGCATTATTTTCCGGGGACCCAGATCTCATAAGAGAATTATCCGGCTTTCTCCTATCGATGAGCGGAATTGTACGATTTTTCAAGCTACATGAGTAGATCATATTTTCGACTTTACGGAATCCGGATTTATGGTGTATGATATTGTCTGCACCCTCTATTTTCGAAAGTGGTCTCAGAAAGTCGGAAGAGGTAATATACGCAGCATAGATCAATGAGATCGCATACAGATCAGAAATGAGCATAATACTATATGATGAAGAAACATAAATGGTTGATGATCATAATTGAATGTATCGCTATGGCCACTCTTGGAGCCGGTATTCTTGTGCTTTGCGATCATGTGTTGGAGCGTTCGGATTCGGAAGACAGTTTCAGGACTGCATACTCAGAAGAGGACAAAGAGCAGGAAGACGGCGCGGCAGAGGACGTTGAGACTGGATATCGTTCTTACGATGAGCAGAGCACGGAGCTGCAGGGATATCAGCTCCCACATCCTGCCGGAATGAATAAGACGGACAAGCTCTCGATTTCGATACCAATGGGAGAGGATTCCGGGGAGATAGGGACAGCGCCGGATTGGTCCTCGCTAGGTCTGACAGCACCGGATGAGGATTCGGAAGTTGTTCCTCCGGAGCATTTGATCGATCCTGAGAACTATGAGGACGCACCGGCGGATAACGGGAATCCATACTATATTAAGGTGAACCGCAGTCAGAATGTTGTGACGGTATATGGACTTGATGAGGCAGGATATTACACGGTACCGCTTCGGGCATTTGTATGCTCGGTCGGAAGGAATAACGGAACGCCGACGGGAACGTTCCGTACCTCGGACAAGCATGAGTGGAGTGTTCTCGTGGGCGGTGTCTATGGACAATTTGCCTATCGAATCAACGGACATATCATGTTCCACTCGGTGCCGTATTATTCCAGAAATAAGGGCAGTCTGGAGAGCGAAGAATATAACAAGCTGGGAACGGCGGCCTCTCTTGGCTGTGTCCGGATGGCAGTCAAGGATGTGAAATGGATCTATGATAACTGCCCGTCAGGAACGATTGTTACGATCTATGATAGTGATTATCCGGGACCACTGGGAAAGCCGGCTGCAGAAGAGCTTGATCTGTCGGATGAGAGAGCCGGCTGGGACCCTACCGATCCGGATGAAGACAATCCGTGGAATACAGAGGGGTATCGGTTCCTCGGCTGCGGGGATCGGATCTTAGAGCGTGGATATGCGTATGATCTGTTGGCAGGAATTACGGTATATGATGAACAGGAAAATGATGTGACAGATCGGCTGCATGTCGAGACGGACTGTGATCCGTGGACAGCCGGCAGTTATGATGCGACTTATCAGATCACGGGGGAAGATGGGACGACGACCACTGTTTCACGAAAGGTCTATGTGAAGGATACGATCCGTCCAGAGATCTATATTAAGCAGGACTATCTGACCTTGAACCGTATTCAAGCGTCGTCGGCGAATATCGAAGCCTCCATTCGGAGTCAGATCATGCTCTCGGATGCCGGTATGGAGTTATCGGATTCCCATATACAGCTGATCTATGACGCGGTCACGGAGGAGGTCGCTCAGACGGAGATTACGATCGTTGCGATCGATGACCACGGGAACTATGCAGATCTGCAAACCGTCTTATATATTGACTGGAATCCGCCGCTGATAGAGGAACCAACCGAATATAAGGTATCCGGAGATACGGAGGACGAGATCCGCGCCCGGCTTCTTGACCGGATTGCTGTTACGGATGAAGAAAGCGGCGTAGCAGAAATCAAGGTGACTTGGACGCAGCATGTCAGCTTTCGTACGTATTCCGTTATGGTGATCGCAAAGGATTACTATGGCAACGTATCTACCAGCTTTTTTGACGGTTTCCGGATCGAAGAATGATTTCATGAATAAAATCATGATCTCTGGCAACACTAGTACCAGAGGTGATGAAAATGAAGAATTCTATACGTGACTTCTGGAAAATGAACGGCTTCTATGTATCATTCGGACTGGGGATCGTAGCGTTGGTAGCGGCTCTTGCCATCTATAATGTGAATAGCAGGAAGAGCAGCCAGAACCAGAATATCAATCTGAATGAACCGATCGAATCCAACATTGCCAGAATGGATAGTACAAAGGATATGGACTTAGATACGAACATAGACGGAGATCTGGATGTGCCGATGGATATGCAGCAGAGCACGAAGAATGAATCGGTGGCAGTTGACAGTGATCGTGTGGTGTCCGGTCAGAATGTGGCAGACAGCAGTACAGAGCGTATGGGGAATACGTTATTTGATGAGCAGGAAATGGGTGAATCCATAGTGGAAGAGATAGCAGCAGAGGATTCGGAGACAGAAGGAAATGAAGATGTTCAGGAGACAATGGCAGACGAGGTGCTGTCCTATGCGCCGATCGAGGGACTGACATTTCTCGGAATGGAGGAGGTCAGTATGCCGGTGCTCGGTAATACGATTCTACCGTACAGCATGGATACGACCATTTATTTCAAGACATTAGGCTTATATCGCTGTAATCCGGGCATGCTTCTTCAGGCGCCGGTCGGAACGGATGTCGTATCGATCTGGCATGGGCAGGTGACCGATATTCAGGACAGCAAGGAATACGGCAAGCTCGTGACCGTGAACCTTGGAAGCGGATATGAGATGATCTATGGTCAGCTGCAGGATATCCGCGTATCTGTGGGGGAAGAAGTCTATAAGGATACCATATTGGGAACGGTGGCGGAACCGACGGCATACTATCAGGAAGAGGGACCGCATGTCTTCTTTGAAGTGAAGAAGGACGGTACGCCGATCAATCCTCTGGATATCCTGCAATTAGAATAACCAAGCCAATATTATAAGAAGCTATAAAGTTATAAGATATAGTAAAAATATGCTAGACAAGATGCTCTTAGCATTATACAATAGAAACTAGGAGGGCGGAGAAACGGTTCGATCAGGATCGTTTTCTTCGTTCCTTTCTGCAGTATGCGGATCCGTGAGGGAATAACGGTTATGAAAGAATTCATGGATCTGTGCTGCGAAGATCATAGATTATACAGATCCGGAGAAGAACAGGTGAACGAGAATAAAGAACACGATTTTATGGAAGATATGTATCTTGCCGTAATGAGACAATTACATAGTATTGTATTCGAGATCGACTACGTATCCGGTGAGAAATATTGTTCACCGATGTTTCAGGAGTATTTTGATATCAGCGAGATCTATGATATTGATTTTACATTAGATGACAGAACCCGCGGAATCCTGTATGCGGATGACATTGAATTATATCGGACCTTATTCGTGTCGCAGGTGGGAGAAAGCACAGTGATCTGCCGGTTTGTACATAGTGATTCCAGCGTGCACTGGTATCGGGTTACCTTACAGTATTCAAGAAATGAGGAAGGCGAGCTGGAGCGGATCATCGGTACCATGAAGGATGTGACGGACGAGATCCGTACCTCAGCCGAGCTTAAGTATCATCGGGATTATGATGCATTAACCGGTGCTCCGAGCTTCGATAAGTTCTATGAGGAGGTTACCCGTCTTGCCGATTGGGACAATGGTCATCAGCATGCGATGATCGTGTTTGATGTCGAGCAGCTGAAGATTGTTAATGATCTGAAGGGGCTTCGGATCGGCGATCTGGTTCTGATCCATATTGCAGACTGCTTGAAAGAGCTTGTGACGGCACCGAATTGTTACTGCCGGATGTACAGCGACCTGTTCTGTATCTTTATGATGTATGAAACGAAGGGTGACATCATAAGATTTATTGAGAAATTAAAGAAAAAGATTGAGACAAATGAGTTTGATTTTGATGTGAAGACCTGTTACGGTGTCTATCTTCCGAAAGAAGATGAGGAGATCGTTGTGAACCTCATGTGCGACCGTGCCTCTCTTGCCAAGAAAAGCATCAAATATAGTGCAGTGCAGTTCTGCGCTTTCTATGATGAAGAGTACCGGAATGAGATCATGAAGAACAACCGGATCGAAACGGAGATGCAGAAGGCATTAGAGGAGCATCAATTCCTGATGTATCTGCAGCCGAAGGTGGGACTTGTGGATGGCAACATCGTTGGCGCAGAGGTGCTTGCAAGATGGAAGCACCCGGAGAAGGGAATGATCCAGCCGAATGATTTTATCCCGTTATTTGAACGTAACGGATTCATTGTGAAGTTAGATGAATATATGTGGGAAGAAGCCTGCAAGGCGATTCAGGAATGGCGCAGAGAGGGCAGGAAGGAATTCCCGATATCGGTGAATGTGTCGAGATATCATATTCAGAATCACAGGATTGAGCGGGTCTTGACCAAGCTGCTGGAGCAGTACGGATTAACCCCGAAGGATCTCTCCTTAGAGATTACGGAGACCATGTTCTTTGATAACGAGGAGGATCTGTATTCCCTGTTGAAGCGGCTGCAGGAGATGGGCTTCCGGCTGGAGGTAGATGATTTCGGTTCCGGATATTCGTCCTTGAATATGCTGCGGAACATCCCGGCGGATGTACTTAAGATCGACAAGGGATTCTTGGATGATACCCTGACCTCCGACAAGGGTAAGATCGTAATCCGGCATACCATCGAGATGGCGAAGGAGCTGGAGTTAGAGATTATTGCAGAGGGTGTAGAGACGACAGAGCATGTGGAATTCTTAAGGGATTACAAGTGCGATGTAGCGCAGGGGTTCTATTTTGCCAAGCCGATGCCGTTAGAGGAATTCAATAAGCTGAATTTCTAGGATTGGTATATATTGCCGGAGTAAGGTAATAGAGTAATGATACATATATTGGGGGAGATTCTGTTATGCTTGAAAGCTTAAAAGAGCTGATTTCTGAACAATTAAGTATGGATGCAGAGGATATTGACCTGCATACATCATTTCGTAATGATTTGGATATCGATTCCTTAGATCTGTTTGAACTGATCATGGCGGTCGAGGATAAGTTCAATATTGATTTTCCTTCTTCTGACGCGGAGAAATTAGATACCGTCGAGGATATCATGAATTATCTTCGGGATCATGGAGTCGATGGGTAAGAAGATAAAAAGAAGCGGGATGACCCCGCTTCTTTTGTTATATCGCAGAGCCGCCGAAAGGAAGCTGTTAGCTAAAGCTGACCGGCGGCTCGCGGTGAGCAGGGAAGCTTTAGTTTCCCTGCTCAATCA
>CACZRT010000009.1 GCA_902783585.1 uncultured Lachnospiraceae bacterium
AGGTTGGAAACATATACAGAATCCAATAAACAATCGGATTCCATTCGGGTCTATTATGATCTGAATCCGATGAATATATATTAAAAGGGAAATAGCAGAAAGGACGGAATAGACAAATGGCAATACGTAAAATCAGATTGGATGGAGATCCGATCTTACGCAAGGAATGCAAGGTTGTGGATAAGATGACGCCGCGTCTTCAGACGCTGATCGAGGATATGTTTGATACGATGTATGACGCGAACGGCGTCGGTCTGGCAGCACCGCAGGTGGGAATCCTGCGCCGGATCGTAGTCATTGATGTTCAGGATGAGCACCAGTACGTCCTGATCAATCCGGAGATCGTGGAACAGGATGGCGAGCAGACCGGAGATGAGGGCTGCTTAAGTCTTCCGGGAAAGGTGGGAACCGTTACCCGTCCGAATCATGTGGTGGCAAAGGCTTTTGATGAAAATATGATGCCAATTACCGTAGAAGGTGAGGGACTTCTTGCTCGTGCCATTTGTCATGAGCTGGAACACTTAGATGGTGTTCTCTACAAGGATCATGTGACAGATGGACTGCGGAATGCCGAAGACAGCGGTGAGCAGGAATAGAAAGCAGGCGATCGTATGAGAATTATATTTATGGGGACTCCGGATTTTGCAGTCGGAGTCTTGCAGGCGATTATAGAAGCGGGTCATGAGGTTGTGGCAGTCTATACCCAGCCGGACAAGCCGAAGGGAAGAGGGAAGACGATGCAGTTTCCGCCGGTGAAGGTTCAGGCATTATCCTGTCAGATCCCGGTTTACCAGCCGGAGAAGGTGCGTGACGAAGCTGTGGTGGAACAGATGAGTAAGTATCAGCCGGATGTGATTGTTGTGGTTGCATTTGGACAGATCCTTCCGGAATCCATTCTGAAGCTTCCGCCACTCGGATGTATCAATGTGCACGCCTCTCTGCTTCCAAAATATCGGGGAGCGGCACCGATCCAGCGGGTGATCATGGATGGAGAGACGGTAAGCGGTGTCACTACCATGTATATGGCGAAGGGCTTGGATACCGGAGATATGATCGATAAGATCGAGGTTCCCATCGATCCGAAGGAGACCGGTGGAAGCTATCATGACAAGCTAATGGAAGCAGGAGCCAGATTATGTGTCTCCACGCTTCAACAGATCGAGCAGGGAACCGCAAAGCGTATTCCGCAGGACGATTCCCTGAGCTGTTATGCCCATATGCTGAATAAGGCTATGGGAGAGCTTGATTTTCATCAGCCGGCAGTCAAGCTGGACTGTCTGATCCGAGGGTTGAATCCTGCGCCGAGCGCCTATTCCTTTATTGACGGCAAGCTCCTTAAGATCTTTGAAGCCGATGTCACGGAGAGCGAGAGTCAGTCAGAACCCGGAACCGTGATCGCCGTGGACAAGCAATCATTTACCGTTCAATGCGGGGCACAGGCGCTTCGTATTAAGACGGTGCAGTTAGAAGGGAAGAAGCAGATGCCGGTATCGGCATTCCTTCTGGGTTATAAGATCACAGCCGGCATGAGGCTTGGACGATAGGGAGCATGGTAGATAGAAAGTTTGGACGATAGAAAGGGTCGTAGTATGGCAAATGATGTGAATATTCGGGCGTATGTTCTCGAAGCCTTAACGGAAATTGATCGGGATCATAAGAACGCCAGTGAAGTCATGCAAACTGCATTACGAAACCATCAATATCTGGATAAGAAGGAGCGTGCCTTCTATTCCAGATTGTGCCATGGAACCTTAGAATACCGGATTCAGCTGGATTATCTGATCGATCAGGTATCCAAGACTCCCACAGCAAAATGTAAACCGTATATCCGGAATCTTCTTCGGATGAGTCTGTATCAGATTCTCTATATGGATCGTGTATCGGATCAGACTGCCTGCAATGAGGCGGTGAAGCTGGCTAAGAAGAAGGGTTTCCAGAATCTTTCCGGCTTTGTGAATGGTGTGCTTCGAAATCTGATCCGGCAGAAGGAGACGCTGTCACTTCCTGAGCGGCCGGGGATCTTAGATGAGCCCCTGGAGCAGGGGGACAGACTGTCGGAAGTGGTGATAGATCCACAGGTACGCAACGATGTGATCCGTTATCTATCAGTCACATATTCCATGCCGGAATATCTGGTTGAAGCATTTGCAGAGTGGTATCCCCTACGGATAGTTGAGAGAGTCTTATCCGCATTTTTGCAGGAAATGCCAACCTGTATCCGTGTGAATCTGGAGAAGATCAAGACGGAAGAATTACAGGAGAGGCTGAATGAGGCAGGGATTACGTCGCGGTCCGGTGTCTATTGTAAGAATATATTACGGATTTCTGAATATAATTATTTGAATCGTGTGCCCGGATATCGGGAAGGGTTATTTACGGTTCAGGATGAGAGTTCCTGCATGCAGGGGTATCTGCTTCCGATACAGGAACTGATCAGGAAGAAAGGAAAAGAAGAGAGGATCCGGATTCTGGATCTGTGCGCATCTCCCGGCGGTAAGGCTATGCATGCAGCCGAACGGATACATCTGGCAGATGGCTCCACCGAGATTCTTGCCCGCGATATTTCCGAGAATAAGCTTGTCCGGATCCGAGAGAATCTTGACCGGATGGGATATTCCGATATCCGACCGGAGGTATACGACGCAACGAATTATGATCCTGCTTTGGAGCATAAGATCGATCTGATCCTTGCCGATGTGCCGTGTTCCGGACTGGGTGTCATGGGACGAAAAACGGATATCAAGTATCACCTGCAGCCCGAACAGTTTGAACAGCTGGTTCTGCTTCAGCAGGAGATCCTTCGAAATGCAGTAAGATATCTGGCACCAAATGGATACCTGATCTACAGTACCTGTACCTTGAATCCGGAGGAGAATGAGAAGCAGGTCATGTGGATGGAGAAGGAACTGGGACTGCTTACGGTCTCGATCGCGGACGCACTTCCGGAACCTTTATGTAAGGAAATTGCCGATCAACCGGGGACCGACCTGCCGGGAGGATATTGTACACTTCTTCCGGGGATTCAGTCCTGCGACGGATTCTTTATGGCTAGACTCCGGAAAGCGGATCGTACATAAGTCTTTAAGGACAGCCTTCAGAAGGTGAATCGTATAGAAGCTGGTTGATATGGATATTAGATAGCATTCTTTACAGCAAGTCATGGGAATCATGAAAGCAAGAGGAATGAATATAGGATGGACAATGCTTAAGAATCATATAGATGTTCGTTCAATGGAATATAAGGAAATCGAAGCCCTGTGTGCCGGGCAGGGATGGCAGAGCTTCCGTGCCGGGCAGATCTATACCTGGATCCATCAGAAGCTGGTACGCTCGCCGGAAGAGATGACGAATCTTCCGAAGGATATCCGTAGCGCTTTGGAATCGGACTGGGTGGTCGTCCGGGAAGAGACCCGCGTCATATCGAAGCTTGACGGGACGAATAAGTTCTTATTCCGTCTGCAGGATGATAATATGATCGAGAGCGTCTGGATGCCGTATAAGCATGGAAACTCCGTGTGTATATCCTCCCAGGTCGGATGCCGGATGGGCTGTACCTTCTGTGCATCAACGGTGGATGGAATGGTTCGGAATCTGACGGCATCGGAAATGCTGGATCAGGTCTATGCCATGCAGTCGATCATGGGGGAGCGGGTGTCGAATGTTGTGATCATGGGCTCCGGAGAACCCTTCGATAATTATGAGAATCTGATCCGGTTTCTGCATATCATTACCGATCCAAAGGGGCTTAATATCAGTCAGAGAAATATTACGGTATCCAGCTGCGGACTGGTGCCGGAGATCCGACGGTTCGCCGAAGAAGGGCTTGCTGTAACCTTTGCGCTTTCCCTGCATGCCACGACCGATGAGGAGCGGCAGAAGCTGATGCCGATCGCCAAGCGGTATTCCATCGGGGAGGTTTTGAATGCCTGTCAGGATTATTTTGCCCTTACCGGACGCAGGGTTACCTATGAATACAGTCTGGTGCAGGGAGTGAATGACAGCAGCGGGCATGCGGAGCGGCTTGTAAAGCTGTTAAAAAGCCACAGACCATGTCATGTGAATCTGATTCCCGTAAACCCTATTGAAGAGCGCAGTTACAAGAAAGCTACGGAGAAATCTGTACAAAAATTTAAATATATACTTGAAAATAATCAGATAAATGTTACTATAAGAAGAGGTATGGGCAGAGATATTGATGCTGCATGCGGACAGCTGCGAAGGAAATATCTGGCATCACATACAGAGCTTTCAGATACATAGGAGGAAGCAATTTTGTTATCTTATGGAAAAACAGATATAGGCCTGAAGCGCAGTATGAATCAGGATAATGTCTTCTATAGCGATGAGCCCCTAGGCAATCTGCCGAATCTGTATATCGTGGCAGATGGAATGGGTGGACATAAAGCAGGAGATTATGCTTCTTCATATGCTGTCAGAAGGTTTACGGAATTCGTGAAGCGATGTGATGATGAGAATCCGCTGACGATCATGAAGAAAGGGATCCAGGAAGTGAATCTCGGGATGCTTGCGGCATCTAAGAGTCGGGAAGACTTAAGCGGAATGGGAACTACCTTTGTTGTGGCAGTGGTGAAGGATCATCATTTATATGTAGCGAATATCGGAGACAGTCGATTATATATATTGCAGAAGGATCAGATCCGGCAGATTACACTGGATCATTCTCTGGTAGAAGAACTGATCCGGACCGGACAGCTGGATCCATTAAAGATCCGGAATCATCCGGAGAAAAATATCATAACCCGGGCGCTTGGAATCGGGGATGAAGCAATACCGGATTTCTTTGAATTAGAGCTGACCATGGATGAACAGATTCTGTTATGCTCCGATGGTTTGACGAATATGGTAGAAGATGATGAAATATTGAATATAATTACAGAAGAGCGGGAACCCAAGTCTGCAGTAGAACGTCTGATTGAGAGGGCTAACTACTATGGTGGTAAGGACAATATTGCAGCGCTTGTCGTGACACAGTAAGTGAGAGGTGTGAAGATGTTAAAACCAGGAATTATGTTAGGCGATAGATATGAGATCATTGAGCTTGTGGGCTCCGGTGGAATGTCGGAGGTCTATAAGGCAAAGGATCACAAGCTGAATCGTCATGTTGCAGTGAAGGTACTTAAGAATGAATTCAGTGATGACCGGAACTTTGTATCGAAGTTTCGGGTAGAGGCGCAGTCGGCAGCAGGACTTGCACATCCGAACATCGTGAATGTCTATGATGTCGGAGAAGATGACGGAATCTACTATATCGTCATGGAATATGTAGAGGGAATTACCTTAAAGGATTATATCTATAATAAGGGCCGTCTTACCGTGGAGGAGGCTCTGGACTTCTCGCTTCAGATCGCTTCCGGAATTGAGATGGCACATCAGAATCACACGATTCACAGAGATATCAAACCACAGAATATTATAGTTTCGAAGAACGGCACCCTGAAGGTGACGGATTTTGGTATTGCCAGAGCGGCTACATCGAATACTGTGGCTTCAAGCGCTATGGGAAGTGTACATTATATCTCGCCGGAGCAGGCCAGAGGTGGATATAGCGATGAAAAGAGTGATATCTATTCATTAGGTATTACCATGTATGAGATGGTAACCGGACACGTTCCGTTTGAAGGGGATAACAATATCACAGTTGCCCTGATGCATATTCAGGGAGAAATGATCCCGCCGAGACAGTATTATCCGGATATTCCTGCTGCCTTTGAGAAGGTAATCTTAAAGTGTACCCAGAAGAAACCGGAACGCAGGTATTTGACAGCCAGTGCGTTAATCGCGGATCTTCACAGAGTTGCCACGAATCCAAATGGTGATTTTGTCGTTCTGTCTGAGAATGCATCCAATAATGCACAGACAGTATCCATGTCCCAGGAGGAATTGAATACAATTCGGGAAGCAACTGCACAGAAGAGCCTGAATACGGTAACGGAATCCCGCCGGGGCTATGAGCAGGGAGCAGCATCTCAGGATATGGGCGGTTATGACACGGTGAATCAGGTATCTAATACGCAATATGATTCGGATGGATATGAGGAAGGTCCGGATGAGGATTTTGATCCGAACGATGAAGATTACCGGACAGATGCCGATTATGAAGATAATTCAACCGGCAGAGGATATGATAATTCCGCTTATCAGAATAATGGATACTCAAATACCGATTATCAGGAAAATGGTAATAACGGCGGATATGATTATGATAATTACCAGTATGATATTCAGGATCAGGACGAGGAAATTGATCCAAAATTAAAGAGGATCGTTATGATCGGCGGTATTGTAGCCGCTGTTTTGATTGCTATGATCGTTATGCTGATCTTAGGCCGGATCGGAGGTTGGTTCAAATTCTCACCATCAACGACGACGGAGGATCCGAATGCTTCTACAGATGAGCAGAATCAGGCGATTGAAATGTCGATCGATGTTGTCGGTATGAAGATCGAGGATGCAGAGTCTTCTCTTCAGAGTGCCAATATACCATATACCGTTGATCATGAAAACAGTGATTCCATCGCGTCCGGATTGGTCATTTCCCAGAGCTATAATAAGGGGGATATGATTCCGGATGGCTCTTCTGTACGTATTGTTGCTAGCTCAGGCAAGGAAGAGGTAGCAGTGCCGAATGTTGTGGGATATGAGGTGTCTCAGGCAGAGACTTTACTGGCAGAGGCAGGACTTCAGGTAACCCACGCATATGAATATAGCGATGAGATCGAGAAGGATCATATTATATCTCAGGAGCCGGATTCCACCCAGACAGTATCCAAGGATACGAAGGTAAAGATTGTTGTAAGTAATGGTAAAGAGGCAAAGGATGTTCAGGTTCCGGATCTTAGAGGCAAGACGCAGGCAGAGGCAGAAGCAACATTAACGAATGCAAAGCTGAAACTTGGCAATGTGACGGAAGAATATAGTGATGATGTGGAAGAGGGCAAGGTAATTGCCCAGAGTACCAGTGTGAATACGGAAGTTCCGGAGGATACGGCAATCGATATTACGATCAGCAAGGGTCCTGAGGCGACGACAACGGAAGCAACGACTACAGAAGCAACAACAGAAGCCCCTAAGAAGTATACAGCAACTTTTTCGGGAAGTATTTCCGTTTCTTCCGAGTCTGCAAATTCCTATAATGTTGAGATTCGTTATGTAGTAAATGGTTCTACGTTAGTGGTGACATCAGGGACTGTAACAGCTGCTGCTCCATATTCAATTCCGGCGGATACGAAGCTTACCGGTCTGTCATCAAATAGCGGACAATTACAGGTAACCTATAATGGTTCCTCTACAAAACCGGATGATGTTCAACAGTCCGTGAATGTTCAGGTTGCAGAAGAATAAGCTATGCAGGGAACGATTATCAAAGGAATTGGCGGTTTCTACTATGTGGATGTACCGGAGCACGGTCTCTATGAATGCAAGGGGAAGGGGAGCTTTCGTAATCAGAAGATACGCCCGTTACCCGGCGATCATGTTGTGATTGAGCTTCTGGATGAAGAGGAGAAGCTTGGTCATATCACACAGATCGAAGAACGCAAGAATGAATTAATACGTCCGGCAGTGGCGAATGTAGATCAGGTACTTCTAGTATTTGCGGCAGCGGATCCGAATCCGAATTATCAACTGATCGACCGGTATCTGCTTATGATGAGAAGCCAAAGGATTCGGACACTTCTATGCTTCAATAAGATGGATCTGTCGGATCCTGAATTGGAAGAGA
>CACZRT010000010.1 GCA_902783585.1 uncultured Lachnospiraceae bacterium
ATGAACTTCTATTCTATGATCCCCTGCGTGTGTAATTGTGTTGGAATTCGCAAGGATTCATGAATGACAAATAGAATAGCAGCTGTTGGCCGCATAAATCTTTTTGAAAGGGCGTCCCCTTATTAGATAAAATCTTCTTGCTTGTATACATATTTACCATAATTCATATCGTTTGTCAATATTTTCTTATTAAAATTTTGTGTTATTTCTTTTTCGAGACAGAGATTATGGATAATAAAAATAAAAGCTCCGCGAGACGATCCTTCCTCTCACGGAGCTTTCCTATTATATCCTTTATAAGATCTTCGACAGGAACTCCTGCAGTCTTGCATTCTGCGGGTTAGCAAAGAATTCCTTCGGTGTATTTTCTTCTTGTATGATGCCGCCGTCCATGAACATGACTCTGGTAGCGACTTCTCTGGCAAAGCCCATTTCATGGGTAACGATGACCATCGTCATTCCTTCTTCTGCCAGCTCCCGGATCAACTCTAATACTTCGCCGACCATTTCCGGATCTAAGGCTGAGGTTGGTTCATCGAACAGGATCACCTCCGGATTCATGACAAGGGAACGTACGATGGCAATTCGCTGCTTCTGACCGCCGGACAGCCGGCCCGGGTATTCGTCCTTCTTATCATAGAGCCCGATCCGATTCAGCAGCTCGGAAGCCTTCTCTGTCGCCTCCGCCTCGCTTTGCAGCTTCAGGGTGGTAGGTGCAAGGATCAGGTTGTTCATAACAGACAGATTGTTGAACAGGTTAAAATGCTGGAATACCATTCCCACCCGCTGTCTTGCCAGATTCACATCCACACGGTTCACTCGCTCCATTTCCTTGAGCGCTGCCTTGTACTCCGACCCTTCATTCTTCTTCAGAAGGTCATAATCCTTGATCTGACGGATCACGTCAAGGTTGATTCCGGAAACCTCCGTATTCCATTTCAGCGCCTCCTGCCAGCTCTTCTCTAAGACCTCAGCTTCATACAGTTTCTTACCATTCAAAGCCGCATTTACGCTTTGGCCGGTACCGGAAGCCCCGCTCTTATCACTCGCGGCTTTATCTCCGCCATCATTGGAAGCCTTTGTTCTATTGCTCACATCGGATGGAGAACTGCTCCCGCCATTCGATGAAGCACTTACAAGACTATGATACGTCTTGGTCTTCGCCATCAGGTCATAGTGGATATATGGGTCGATCGGGGTCAGCAGCTTGTCATCTAGCCATACCTCACCGTAGGTCGGCTCCTCTAAGAGATTCATACAGCGGAGCAGGGTAGACTTCCCGCTTCCGGATGGTCCGATGATGGCAACCTTTTCTCCCTTTTCAATTTCACAGCTCACACCCTTAAGGACCTGCAGGTCACCAAAGGTCTTGTAGATATTTCTAACGCTTATCACTTGCCCTAAGCCCCCTTTCCATCATTTTCAATGCAAAGGTGATCAGTAATATGATGATGATATAGATGACGGCCATGATCAAGAACGGCATCATATATTCATAATTGCTCGATCCAATGGAGCGGAAGGCCTTGTACAGATCCACCGCGCCGATGAAGCTGACCACGGAGGTCTCTTTGATCAGCGAGATGAACTCATTGCCAAGGGTAGGAAGGATATTCTTCACGGCCTGCGGAATGATGATCTTCCACATCGTAGTCTTGTAGTTAAGACCGAGAGAGCGTCCTGCCTCCATTTGCCCGATATCTACGGAAAGGATTCCGGAACGCATGATCTCCGATACGTATGCCCCGCTGTTCAAGCCCATGATGATCATGGCGACTGCAACGGAGGATAGGTTATTCACTCCGATCAGCGGCAGGAAGACAAAGTATCCGAGCAGCAGCTGAACGACCATTGGCGTTCCGCGGAAAAATGCGACATAAACCGTACAGATCTTATCAACGATCTTCAGGATCTTCCCCTTTTGCGGCTGCACCTCGACGGCCGCGATCAGAGTACCGATGACGATACCGATCATCAAGGATACGACTGCGATCAGAACGGTATTCTTCAAACCCGTAAGAACCTCTTTGTATCCGCCTTTATTTAAGAATGCATCCATGAACAATGTCCATTTGTTCACTAATGATTGAAATGACATAGCCTCTCCCCGTTATGGTACATAAAGCCACAATCGAGCAGGGAATGCTCCCTACCCGATTGATCCTTCATGCTTGTTACATATACTAAACTGTCATCACTTAATTCGTCCTTCGGACTCATTAAGAGAGCACATATACATGAAAGTATGCGCTCATCTGCACTCTAAGAGCTTGATTCGCTAACTTTCATAGTAAGAATTAGTTAGCAAGATTCACTTTCTTCACGATCATGTTCGCCGGTGCTTCGTCGATGATCACATAGTCGATATTGTTGGATAACATATCGTTGACTGCAAGGGAACCGGAGGTATAACCTACCCAGGTCATATTAGACAGACCATCAAATCCCCAATCTGCATCACCCTTAACGAAATACTCTGCTGTCGTTCCGCTCTGACCGCCGACCTTGCCGGAAGCCTTCCCTGCGATCACACCGAGCACATCCTCTGCGCTCTGGCAGGAATCAAATTCCGTATTACCGGATGGAACGATGACAACCTGAGACGCTGTATAGTAGGAATCAGAGAAATTCACGCTTTCCTTACGTGTCTCATTGATCGTCAGACCTGCGATCGCCATATCTGCCTTACCGGTATCTACATAAGTACATACTGCTTCGAAATCAACATCTAATATAACCAGCTCTTCGCCAAGATAATCTGCAAGTCCCTGTGCAAGCTCCATATCAATGCCGTAGAAGGTGTCGCCCTCTTTGTACTCAAATGGAGAGAACTCTGCATTCGTTGCGATGACCAACTGATCCTTGGAGCTGTCCTCCGCTGCGGAGGTAATGCCCACCGGCTGTCCATCGCCAAAATAATGCTCACAGATCTCCTCTAAGGTTCCGTCCTGCTTTACAGATGCAATATACTCATTTGTCTTGGCAAGCAGATCGGCATCGTTCTTATTTACACCAAATGCATACTGCTCGTCTGTCAGTGAGATATCGATCGTCTTCACTACACCACTGCCTGCATTACCGGAATTATTGCCGGACGTACAGCCTGCTATCATAGCAGCCATAGTTGCTGCCATCATCACAGCAGCGAATTTCTTACCTAACTTCTTCATCTTTCTTTGACCTCATTTCTTTTTCCGTCATTCCTGCTCCTGTCCCATATCTGATCCATGGTGATTGGTGACGGGTTCCTAATATATACACGCTTGAACTATCCCTTCCATAGATTACGGATGATTCAAGCCCAAAGGGCACAAAACTGAATCGCGCCCATGCGTGATTGTACAATATATACGCTCAAATGTCAATTCTGCTCTATTGCCGTACCGTCATTATCTACAACATATTCCCTTGGTGTCTTACCGGAGGTAAATACCATCAGCAGTGCCGGAAGGATCGGTGCCACAAATGCGCCGATCGTACTCGCAATCGCATAACCCTGTGCATTGCTGTCCTCATAATACATCAGGAACATATCCTTATACATTGGGAAGAGCATGAATACCGTCGCAACCAGAATGACCAGTCTGCCCAAAGCTCCGATCAACTGTCCGATATACGGGATCATACCGATGGCTGTCATAACATAAGCGCCGCCTACAGTGATCGCGATATAGATCCAGAATGCAACATTCCGGTTCAGGATCTTATTGACCGCTAATACCTTATATTCCTTCGTCGGCAGATTGAACATCAGCCAGTGGTTGGCGTATGGGATCCAAGCCAGCCAGGCCTTCCGGTATCCTACCTTCTTCGCCATCTGATATAAGCCCCATGCCTGAACAATGTAGGTTGCAAGCGAAACGATTGCGATCAGTACAGTTGCAACAATGGTTACTGCCACAATCGTAGCGACCACACCGGAATCCAGACTACTGAAGAGATCTCCCAAATCTTCAAAAAAATCAATACCTGTCTCGTTCGATATTACATCAAATAAATCCTCTAAATCATCCATACTGACTCCTCCTGTTCTTCATTACTTATATGTATCCTAACTTCATTCTCTTGTAAATAACAAGTATCCAGCCTCTGTTGCCCTCATCTGTCTCCTGACTCTGTTCCCGCATCAGCTCCGGATCGATATGATGAAAGCGGCTGATCCACGGGTCATCGGATCCGACCGTCCACATCTGAACATATGACTGATACGTCTCTATCCAATATACTCCGTATGCCCTGAATCGTCAATCCTTCCCGATAACACCGGATCAAATGCCCGATCACTTCTCTCGTAATACGCTCTCCCGGCACGCAGACCGGAATCCCCGGCGGATATACCGTTACGTAATCTCCGGCCAGACGTCCGCAAGCCTTCGTGATCGCCACATCCTCCGACGGCAGATTCCATGCTTCTCCGGGGATCCGCTCGCCGGTATCCTCGGTAAGTACCGGAATCATAATGTCTTCACTATCTATCGTCCTGTCGCTCATTTGCGCCGTATTACTATCTATGCGGTCAGCGCTCTCAGCTTCTGTCTCCTTGTCCAATTCAGAGTCCAGCTCCCACAGTGCTTTATCTAAGCGGGCAAATGCCTCCTCGGAATCCATAACTGTACTGATCGCCAGGGCATACTTCAGAGAAGCCATCTCCATGACCTGTCCGTACCGATCCTCCAGCAGCTCCCGAAGCCGCTCGCCACTGATCATCTCCGGGATCAGAACAAGACGTGTCTCATCGTACCCATAGCCGCCGTATTCCTCTACATCTTTAAGCGATAACAGGCGAATATGTTGAAGCCCCTTCCATGCTTCCCGATATCGTCTGAGCCGTGCAAGATAGGCAGGGAATTCGGTCGTTCTCCATGCTTCCATCGCAGAAGTCACGCGCTCCATATCCGCAATCAATACATACGATGGCGAGGTGGTCTGATAGACGCGGATATAACGCTCCACCCGCCGAATGAATGTCTCCTGATCTGCAGCCTGCCTGCCAATATGCAGTATGGCGCACTGTGTATAGCACGGTAAGGTCTTATGAAGACTCTCGATCACCAGATCTGCGCCACAAGCAACCGAAGAGGACAGCTCCTGTGCATCATATGTAAAATGTGCTCCGTGCGCCTCGTCTACGATGACATACGCTCCCGCCGCATGTGCGACCCGAACAATATCCGCTACATCAGATACCACACCTTCATAGGTGGGCGAGGTGAACACCACTGCCTTAATCTCCGGATGTTCTATAAACGCCTGATCAACCTGAGCCGCCGATATCCCCCCATAGATTCCCACTGCGCGTAACATCGGAGGATCCAGATAGTATGGAACCAGCTCTAATAGTGCCACCGCATGATAGACCGACCGATGACAATTTCTCGCCATCAGGATAGCCTCGCCACGCCGGACGCATGCCGAGATTGCAGCCAGAATCCCGCCTGTACTGCCATTTACCTGATAATAGGATCTGACGCTGCCATAGATCTTAGAAAGATTATCCATCGAATCTGACAGACTTTTTCCCGGCTCATAGAGATCATCCAGAGCCGGAAGCTCTGTCACATCATAACGCTTAGCCGCCTCCATCTCCATTCTCATATCGATCTCCGATCCCGGCAGCTTATCTTCGGTAAGCAGCTGCCGCTTATGTCCCGGCATATGCCAGGGAATTAGATCCTGCTCGCAATATTCGGTTAGCTTCTGATAAAATGGAGTGTTCATAATCTATCAACCACGCTCTGCTGCAGCCGTGTCATATCCTTCATTTCCCGTATAATGAAGATCAGCACCACGACAAATGCCAGAAAATCCGCACATGGAGCGGCCGCCAGCACTCCGTGAATACCGCTCACCGGAACGCCGAAGATCTGCTGTACGCCGATCAGTTTTAAGAACCACGGCAGGATCCTCGGAAGGATCAGCATTAACGGGATCAGGAAAAATACCTGTCTGGTGAGTGACAGCAGGGCTCCCCGCAGCGGCTTACCGATCGCGGCAAACAGGTTTGAAGATATCATTTGTACGCCAGACAACGGAATAAGCAGCAGGAACGTCCGCATAAAAAGAACCGCAAACGTCATATACAGATCATTTTCTTTGCCGAATACCGCCAGAATATATTGTGGAAATACCTGAAAGATAATAAGCGCAATGACCGTGATCAGCAGCACCGTCTTGATGACTAATTTGTACGTTGCTTTCACCCGGTCGTACTTGGCCGCGCCATAATTGAAACCAAGGATCGGCTGCATTCCCTGATTGATACCGATCAATACGGAAAATAAGATTCCATTTACCTTCATAACAACGCCACTCGCTGCAAGCGGAATATCCGGTCCGAACTCCGACAGACCGCCGTAGTAGGTAAGTGACCGGTTCATAACCACCTGAACCAGCGTGATCGCGAGCTGCGTCAAGCCGTTACTCATACCCATCGACGCCGTTCTCCCCATCTGTGCCCAGGACAGCCGGTAATACTCTCTCTTCATGGTGATCCGCTTGAATCTTCGCAGATACAGGATCGCAGATATGAATGACGCCACCTGTCCGATCACGGTCGCCCACGCGGCACCGGCGACCTCCCATTTGAATATAAAGATAAAGATCGGATCGAGGATCGTATTGATCACGGCTCCGATGATCATACTCGTCATCGAATACATAGGGCTTCCGTCGGCACGGGCAAGATTGCTCATGCCGTTCATCATCACAAGAAATGGAATGCCGATAGAAGTGATCCGGCTATAGGTCAGAGCATAGTCATAGACCTCCGGTGTTGCACCAAATGCCCATAACAGCTTCGGCAGAAACAGTTCTACGATGACAGCGTACAGCGTTCCGAATAACAGCATCATGCAGACGCCATTTCCTACAACCTTGGCCGCCTCTTCCTCCTGCTTCTTTCCGAGATACAGGGAGAATCTCGCCGAGCTTCCGATTCCGATCGTAAGCGTGATCGCCATACAGATCGTAGTGATCGGAAATGCAACATTCGTGGCGGCATTTCCACGGAATCCGACACCCTGTCCGATGAAGATCTGATCCACAACATTATAGAGAGAGCTGACCAGCATCGCGATAATGCTTGGAATCGCAAAGTTCCGAAGCAGCTTGCCGATTCTCTCATATCCTAATGGATTCCTGGTTTGTTCCATATCACTCATGTTCTTCTTCCTCACATCTGATTCTTACTGCCTGCCGAATGATTTCCGGGCACATGTCATACAAAAAGAACGATATCTATATCGGTAATTCGTATCCTACATTACGAAAGAAAAAAGGGAATCTCTTCACATGATGGATTCCCTCGGTCTGCAAGTGCCCAGAACCGGAATCGAACCAGTGACACGAGGATTTTCAGTCCTCTGCTCTACCAACTGAGCTATCTGGGCATAGTAGCGGGG
>CACZRT010000011.1 GCA_902783585.1 uncultured Lachnospiraceae bacterium
ATATAAAAAAGGAAGGGGCTTTCTTGCCCTTGTCGGATATTTGTGGCATAATTAAACTGTGTTATTATCTCTTTTGATATTGAGGTTTATGAATGGAACGCATTTTATATTTTGATTACTGTGCGAATTTCATACTGCTTGTATTATTGTTTACGACGTTGTACCGAAGGATGACGACCGGCCGCAGCAATAAGGTGTATATCGAGCTGATGATCCTTGGGCTGCTGCAGACGACTGCCGATATCTTTTCGGTTATGGCGGATGTACCGGGACCGGGCAATCTGGAGATGAAATGGGCTACGAACAGCTTATATCTCTTATTCCATTCAATGTCGGCGCCGATGTATATGATCTATCTGCTGGTCCTGTCAGATTCGGATCATAAAATGAAGCTTTTTCAGAGACTGATCTTTTCCGTTCCGTTCTTATGCGCGCTTGCGGTGATGATCGCGAATATATGGAATCGGAAGCTGTTTTATTTTGATGAAGAAGGACGCTATATGCGCGGGGAACTGTTCTGGGTATTATATCTGTGCGCATTTCTGTATTCGCTCTTCGGCGTCTATAATGTGTTCCACTATCGCAGGCATTATGGACGGAACCGGTTCCTGGCGCTGTTCAGTATGTTCCCGTTATTGCTCGGGGCACTGCTGATCCAATTGCTTCGACCGGAGCTGCTGTTAGAGATGTTCGCAAATGCAATGGGGCTTATGCTGATCAGTACATTGGTGCAGAGACCGGAGGATTTCATCGATACCGATACCGGACTGGGAAGGCAGAGCGCTTATGTGTATGCCATGCAGCACAGTATGAATAACGGGAAACCGCTTGCGATCGTCACATTGGATCTGACGAATTATAATTCCCTTCACGAGGTGCTTCGGTATTCCGGAACAAGAGAAATGGTGCGTGAGATCGCTTCCAAATTAAAATCATTCAACCGTGAGAATAATTATGAGGGTGTTCTGTATTATGTTGGTGAGGGAAGATTCCGCTTTGTGCTGGATTATAAGCATCTGGATAAGGCGGAGGAAGTGGCGGACCGCCTGAACCGGAGCATGAAGCCGGCGGTTACTATTCAGGGAATGGAGCTGAATCTGGTGGCGCTTGTCTGTGTGATCCGCAGTCCGGAGGATATCCACGATGCAGAGACATTGATCTCGTTTGAAGAGGATCTGAATGTGAAGTATTATACCGGCGAGGTACGGTATGCTAAGGATCTGTACCAGAGTCAGCGGTATCATATTAAGCGGGATATCGACGCGATCATTGAAAATGCGTTGGCAAATCATTATTTTGAGGTGTATTATCAGCCGATCTATGCCATTGATGAGCACCGCTTTAATTCGGCAGAGGCGCTGCTTCGCTTAAAGGATCCGGAATATGGCTTTGTCTCGCCGGAGATCTTCATTCCTGCGTCGGAGAAGAGCGGAGCGATCCACAAGATCGGAGCCTTTGTCATGGAAGAGGTGTGCCGGTTCATTGCAAGTGAAGAGTATGCCGGACTCGGCATTGATTATATTGAAGTGAATCTCTCGGTTACCCAGTGTATGCGGAATAATCTGGCGGATGAGATCATGAATGTCATGCGGAAGTATCAGGTTGCGCCGGAGCAGATCAATCTGGAGATTACGGAGACCGCAGCCTCCTTCTCCCAGAATATTCTGATGGAGAATATTGAAGCTTTAACCTCGGAGGGAATCTTATTTTCACTAGATGATTACGGAACAGGATATTCTAACATGAGACGGATCGCTTCCATGCCATTCCATATTGTGAAGTTGGATAAATCCTTTGCGAATGAGCGTCAGAACCGGAAGCTGACGATCGTTCTGGAAAACACGGTACATATGATCAAATCCATGAATATGAAGATCGTGGTCGAGGGTGTGGAAACGGCAGAGCTGGTCAAGCGGTTCTCAGATTTAAAATGTGATTATATTCAGGGATTTTACTATTCAAGGCCGGTCCCGAAGGACGAATTTGTTAAGTTCCTTCTGGAGAAGCAGGGGCAGGCGGCAAGAGGATAAGGAGATTATTATGAAAGCAGGCTATAAGAACCCGTATTGTCGAATGATCAGTATCCTTATGACTGTGATTCTTGTTGCAATGCTAACAAGAGTGAATACCTATGCCGAAAGCAGCAGCTATTCCATCGAGGTCAATATCACGGAGAATGTGGTGACAGTCTTTGAAAATGGTCAGCCGGTCAAAGCAATGACCTGTTCCTCCGGCTCAGCGTCTCCGCACAGCGGAACCTATCGCACCAGCGCCAAATACCGCTGGCTCACGTTGGTCGGTAATGTATATGGACAATATTGTACGAGAATTACCGGACATATCTTATTTCATTCGGTACCGTATACTTCATACGGGAATGCTTCCTCATTGGAATATTGGGAATATGACAAGCTTGGTACATCTGCCTCTCTCGGATGTATCCGTCTGAGCGTAGAGGACGCCAAATGGATCTATGACAACTGTGCATTAAGCACGTCTGTCACTTTCGTTACCAGTGGATCGCTCCCGCTCGGAAAGCCGTCTACATATAAGATCGCGGATGCACCGGAAGGTTTCCGGGAGTGGGATCCGACAGATCCGGATGGGAATAATCCATGGAGGCTCGGCAGAGAATCCAGTGTATTTCAGGCAGAATATTATGCCAATCGATATGAAGAACTGAAGAATGCTTATGGATATGACGCAAAGCAGCTGATGGTTCATTGGGTGACACACGGAATACCGGAGAGCAGACAAGCAAGCAGTGAATTCGATCTGACATATTATAAGGAGAACAATGCGGATCTTAGGAATAGGTATGGTGATGATAATTATTCTTATGTGTATCATTATATAGAACACGGTAAGGCAGAAGGACGACGCGGATATCAGGTGGATCCAGCGTACTATCGTCAGTGTGAAGCATTTGTAACGAGATTATATATGACGTGTCTGGGACGTGAGCCGGAGGCAGAGGGGCTGGAGAATTGGACGAATATACTGGCTTACAGAGAAAGCAGCGGCGCAGCTGTTGCCAAAGGATTTGTCTTCAGCAGGGAGTATCAGTTAAAAGGGGTATCGGATGACGAATATGTCGAAATGCTGTATCAGGTATTCTTAGATCGCGCCTCCGATGCCAAGGGTAAAGCGGATTGGCTGGAGGTATTACAGATCGGTGTGTCCAGAGAGTATATATTCCGCGGCTTCGCGTGTTCGCCGGAATATACGGAGCTATGCAGCTCTTATGGGATCCTTCGGGGTGATATTGAATTGACACAGGAGAGGGACCAGAATCCGGCGCTGACAGCTTATATTAACCGTATGTATCGGGAAGTACTGGGCAGGGACGGAGAAGAGACCGGATTAAATGACTGGTGCAGAGCGATCCTTAAGAAGCAGGCAACACCGGAGCAGGCAGCGGAAAGTATATTAATGTCCCGGGAATTTACGGATAAGGATCTGGATGATGAAGAATATGTAAAGGTATTGTACCGGGCGTTTATGGGGCGTGAATATGATCAGGCGGGGCTTGACGCTTGGGTGAATGCCTTAGAGGAAGGGGCAGAGAGAGAAGCCGTATTACATCAATTTGCCTCTTCGCCGGAGTTTGCCGGAATACAGGCAGCATTTGGTATATAATTACTTGATTATTCTATTTTACCGTGCTATACTACCCGTTGACAATGAGATATAAGAACGATACGCGGTGCAGATAAAAAATGTTAAAAGGGAAACAGGTGAGAATCCTGTACGATCTCGTCACTGTATTTGAGGAGCACAGACAAGGGGAATACCGGTCACTGATAGAATGTCAGACAGTGGAGCTTGTTACGGATCATTGTGATAAGCAGGCTGTCGGAGTTCGTTGGGAAGGCTGTCATGTGTGTGGATCCATAAGCCAGGAAACCTGCCGGGTATTGGGTACAGGATGTATTATCCGGATTACGAGGGCTTAATCGTACCGTATAGATGTACGCTGAACATACGGCGTGCTTATGTGTGGTGCCTTTTACCAGTCGAATGGTGAAGGCTTTTTTTCTGCGGCCTGGCAGTTTGGGTGAGCATTTCCTGTCAGGCATTATATTCTCATAAGGATACATTGTGATACTAGGAGGAAGAAACAATGAGAAAGAAACTATTAGCATTAGCACTGATTTCCTGCATGGCATTTGTAACGGCCTGTGGGGCGGATACGTATCCGGATTCTACAGAGGATACTGCTACGGAGGAAGCAACCGTGAAAGAGACACCAAGCGAGGATACAGAAGCACCGGAGGATACCACGACTGCTGAGCCGGAGACGGAAGAAGAGGACGATGAGGATTATACTACAGGTGATGCGTCCCTGGATAATCCGTTAAATCAGGACGATATCGGTGAGTCTGAATTATTGGTAGTAAGCTTTGGTACCAGCTTTAATGACAGCAGACGGAATACGATCGGCGCAGTAGAGAACGCTTTGATCGATGCATTTCCGGATTACAGCGTTCGCCGTGGATTTACCAGTCAGATCATCATTGATCATGTAAAGAGCCGTGACGGCGAGGTAATTGACAATATGACGGAAGCCTTAGATCGTGCCGTAGATAATGGTGTTAAGACATTGGTTGTTCAGCCGACCCATTTAATGAGTGGATTTGAATACAACGATGTGAAGGAAGAACTTGCCGGATATTCGGATTCCTTTGATCAGATTGTAGTTGGCGAGCCGCTTCTGACCTCTGAGGAGGACTTTAAGGCAGTTGCAGAAGCAATCGTTGCAGCAACCAAGGAATATGATGACGGCGAGACAGCGATCTGCTTCATGGGACATGGTACAGAGGCAGATTCGAATGGTGTCTATGAGCATATGCAGCAGGTGATCGATGATCTTGGTTATGAGAATTATTATATCGGAACGGTAGAGGCTACTCCTTCTGTCGATGATGTTCTTGCTAAGGTTCAGGAGGGAGATTATAAGAGAGTTGTCTTAGAGCCCCTGATGGTTGTTGCCGGAGATCATGCAAATAACGATATGGCAGGCGATGAAGAGGATTCCTGGAAGTCGATCTTTGAGGGCGCCGGCTATGAGGTAGAGTGTATTCTTCGTGGTCTAGGCGAGCTTCCTGATATTCAGAAGATGTATGTCGAGCATGCGCAGAAGGCTGTGGAGCAGGTGAAGTAAGTCTGATTTTATGAGCTAAAGTGACGATTTGTGCAGTGGTATATGGCTAACCGTGGGTACGCTTGCGCTCCGTTTCGAACGCAACGGTACATAAGACGCCAAAATACGGCGTCTAAGTACCGGCGTTCTCAAAGGCCCCACTCTAGCCATATACTCACCTGCACAAATCTGTTATGTTCAAGTGATAGTAGATATTAGATTGGATAGTCTACATTTCTGTAATGATTTTAGTTGACTTATGAAGGAAGGTTTTGAAGATGCGTAAGAGGTGTATAGTCTTTTCGTTGATTTGTGTTTTGGCTGCAGGGAGTCTGAGTGCTTGTGGTACGACAGGGCAGGTGGTACAGGATTCTTCTACAGATGAAGTGGTGATTTCGGAGGAGCAGGTGACTAAAGATGCTGAGGTTACGGAGGAGAGCTCAGATACGGAAGAGGCGGCTTCTGATGATTCGGAGCATAGTGATAAGGTTGCTTCTTCTGATGAAATGACGACGATTGAGGATGTTGTGGAAGAAGGTATGGTGCCGATCTATGCTGAGAGTTTGAAGGATGGAACCTATGATGTGACGGTGTCATCGAGTTCTTCGATGTTCAAGATCGAATCCTGCGAGCTGACGGTTGCGGACGGGGAGATGACCGCGCTTCTGAAGATGGGCGGAACCGGATATCTGTATCTCTATCCGGGAAGCGGCAAGGAAGCAGTGGATGCGGATGAAAGCACTTATATTCCTTATGTAGAGGATGCAGATGGCGTGCATACATTTACATTTCCTGTAGAGGCATTGGATGATGGGATTGCCTGTGCTGCATTCAGCAAGAAGAAGGAGAAATGGTATGATCGCACGATCCTGTTCCGCGCAGATTCTCTTCCGACAGATGCATTTGTAGATGGATTCTTTACGACTTGGGACAGTCTGGGTAAGGAGGACGGTACCTACAGCGCAGAGGTTACGCTGGCCGGAGGGTCCGGTAAGGCAAGTGTAGAGTCGCCGGCAAATCTTTATGTGGAAAATGGAAGCTGTACTGCCCGTATTGTATGGAGCAGCTCTAATTATGATTATATGATCGTGGGTGGGGAGAAATATCTTCCGGTCAATACGGACGGTAATTCGACCTTTGAGATTCCGGTTACGGTGTTTGACGCCAATATGCCGGTGATCGCAGATACGACCGCTATGAGCGAGCCGCATGAGATTGCTTATACCTTAAGATTTGATTCGGAATCTATTCAGAAGATCGAGGAATAATATGCGAAGAAGAGCCTTACGTACACGCCTGCAATATGGAATGACCGCCCTTCTGATCCTAAGTATCATAGGTGCATTTGGCGGCTGTTCTACGAAACCGCAGGTGGTCGATTCCGGTGAGAATACGAGTGAAGAGAATACCATTGAGGAAGCCCGTAAGGATACAGACAGCGTGACGGATCGTCAGCCTTCCGTTGTGATCGACGGGGAGGAGCTGTCGTATCGCTCCGAGGTTTCCTTAGATTATGCGGAATGCTTTCATATCTATCGTTATGAGGGAGATTATTCTCTCATAACGATGGATGATGGGAGTGCCTATCTTCTGATACCGGAGGGACAGGATCTACCGGAGAGTGTAGTCTACAGACCATATAGTTCGGGGCAGCAGGAGGGCTTAAGTGATTCGGAGAATGGTAAGAGTTCCATCTTGTCCGGAGCTTCCACAGAGAATGCAGTTATCATCCTGCAAAAGCCGGTAAACCGTATATATATGTCATCTTCGGGAGCTATGGCGCTCTTTGATTCCGCAGACGCCATGGATCATGTCATGTTCTCTTCGTTAGATGCAGATAGCTGGTATATTGAACATGCGCGGGAAGCGATATATAATGGAGATATCTACTATGCAGGCAAATATTCCGAGCCGGATTATGAGCTGCTGGTGGAGGAGGATTGTTCGTTAGCATTGGAGAATACCATGATCCTTCATAAGCCGGAGACGAAGGAGAAATTAGAAGAGCTTGGGATTCCGGTCATGATCGAACGCTCCAGCTATGAATCACACCCGCTTGGACGAACGGAATGGATCAAGGTATACGGCGAATTGACCGGACACTTGGAACAGGCGGAGACATTCTTCGATACGCAGAAACAGATTGTTACCGACTTAGAGCAGACAGAGCCTACCGGTAAGACGGTCGCATTTTTCTATGTGAGTGAATCGGGAACGATCGTGACCCGTAAATCATCGGATTATGTTGCCAAGATGATCGGGATCGCCGGCGGTAAGTATGTGTTCGAGCACCTTGGAGAGGATGAGGGGAATGCGTCTTCCACGGTGAATATGACGATGGAGGATTTCTACGTGACGGCGAAGGACGCGGATTATCTGGTCTATAATGCGACGATCGATGATCCGATGACCTCTATTGATGAATTGATCGCGGAAAATGAGCTGTTCCGGGATTTCAAGGCAGTGCAGGAGGATCATGTGTGGTGTACGGGGAAGAATATGTACCAGTCCACAGATGTGATCGGCGAGATCATTCAGAGCTTTCATCGTATGATGACAGAGGAGGATGCTGAGGATCTGACATATATGGTGAGGATTCACTAACGGATATGGCAGATATACTTAGAATTCCTGAATGAAAAACCTATCTTCTGTATAACAGAAACGAGACCATATACAATAAAAACATAGAATTCTGAATATCAACAATAGAATATATGTATAGAGCTAAGTATTCGGAATGATATTACACAGGAAACAGGAGAACAATATGAAGAGTAAGGATAAGAGGGAAGGACAGTATATTGACCAAAGAGTCCGATATGGTACTGCCTTTTTTCTTATGCTTATTCTTTTTTTCATCCTTTTATTCTTGAATATCCGAATTGGATCAGTGTCGATATCGTTACCGGATATTGTTCACATTCTATTATCCCGGGATGATGGTGGAACTGCATATCAGATCATATGGCAGATCCGTCTTCCAAGAGTCTGTATGGCGATCGTGCTGGGCGGTGCCCTGTCACTGTCGGGATTTCTATTACAGATCTATTTTCAAAATCCGATCGCGGGACCGTATATCCTAGGAATCTCTTCGGGCGCCAAGATGTTCGTGGCACTGACCTTGATCGTATTGATTCAGAAGATCGGCAGAGTGAATTCTGTCGTGATGATACTATCTGCCTTTGCCGGTGCTATGATGTCGATTGCATTTGTTCTGCTGCTCGCCCGTAAGATTCATCATATGTCGGTACTGTTGATCGGTGGAATCATGATCAATTATATATGCTCGGCGATCACGGATTTTGTAGTAACTTTTGCAGACGATTCCAACATTGTCAATCTGCATGGCTGGTCGCTTGGAAGCTTCTCCGGATCGAATTGGAGAGATTGCTTTATAGCTATGGTTGTAGTTATGGTGAGCGTTGTTCTTACCTTCCTTCTTTCCAAGCAGATTCAGGCATATCAATTAGGAGAAGCGTATGCGCAAAGTGTTGGTGTAGATGTCAGGAGATTTCGTATTTACATTATTTTGTTATCAAGCTTTATGGCGGCATGTGTAACGGCATTTGCCGGTCCTGTCTCCTTCGTTGGAATTGCGGTTCCGCATCTGGTAAAACGGGGATTTGGAACGACGAAGCCGTTGATCATCATTCCGGCCTGTTACTTCGCCGGAGGAATCTTCTGTATGCTCTGTGATCTGATCGCACGTACCTTATTTGCTCCGACAGAGTTAAATATCGGGACGGTAACAGCGATCTTCGGAGCACCGATCGTTATATGGATGCTGCTTAAGAGGAAGCGTTCTCAAATGCAATAACAACCGGGTAGGGCTTCTTTCATTTTAGTTGACAGGGATGCTATTATGGGGTTGGCAGATAGTTTCCTTCGATGGAACTGTAGATGGGAAAGTGAACAAGGAGAATGGCAGATGTGGTTTCAGTTGCACCCGTGGGTGTTACCGATTATCATTGGTTCTATTGGACTGTTATACTTAATTAATAATATTGCGGCGATTATTTCCTCGAGGAAGATGCAGAGGGAGGGGATTGACCATCACATCTCCGGAATCCCTTTTCTCGGGGGAATTCATCTTCTTATCGCAGGACTTATCTCGCCGATCAAGTGGCTTGGATTCCTAAGCTTACTTGACTATAGCTTCTGGAGTTTTCTGTACGCGTTGTTGATCGGGGACAGGTTCAGGAAAGACGTAACGGTGGATTATGATAATCAACAAATAAAAGAATACAGCTATCTTCAAGATGGGTTCGAGGCAGTGCTTTATGATGCGGGAAATGATGATGATAGACTGATCATAGTTATACAAGGATTAAAAGGACTTGAATTGCCGAAAATGTATGCATATCTCTTTTCAGAGCGTGGCTATTCTACACTTGCAATGTCATATTACGGTGGAAAAGGACAGAAAAAGGGAATGAGGGCGATCCCTCTGGAACAGTTTCAGGCAGCCTGTGACGAGATGAAAAAATGCGGCTACAAACGGATTGGCATTTACGGTAATTCTAAGGGTGGGGGAATGGCTCTTCTGGCGGCAAGTGTCGTACCGGATATCAGTCTTGTCATAGCTGCATCTGCATTTGGACACATCATGCAAGGTACAGGCCGTGTATCGGAAGATCCGTGTAAAGCAATGGTATCTTACAGAGGTAATGATTTTCCGTATATAGAGAAGGGCAAACTTATGTCTGATTTTTTAAAGCGATGTATCAGAGAGCGTAATATTAGGCTGTTATACTTCTTTGATGAATGGGATAAAAAGGGGACAGAGGAAAATGAGATACCGGTCGAGAATATACATGGGGATATATTATTGTTGACCGCTACACATGATGAATCCGTTCCGGCGAAGCGGGATGCCGAATTACTGTGTAAAAGGCTCGAGCGAAAGC
Organism: uncultured Lachnospiraceae bacterium; assembly: GCA_902783585.1. Taxonomy (GTDB): domain Bacteria; phylum Bacillota; class Clostridia; order Lachnospirales; family Lachnospiraceae; genus CAG-632. Next base: position 10,054 of record CACZRT010000011.1, read on the forward strand.
AGTTCAAGCATAATTATCGACATATTAATTCAGAAATAGGCAGTCACAATCTGGGATATTTTCCGGTAAACAATGATGTGCTCCGCAGAGAGAAGATATATCCGGAAGAATGTCAAAGGGCAAGAGAGGAGACATTGAATATCATAATTGAAACCTTGGAGGCATGGAAGGTTTGACAAGGATGTATGAGAGATGGGTTATGACTTTTCAGTGAAGGGATTGACGGTTGGTTATCAGAAGATACCGTTGATCCGCGATATTGAATTCCATATGGAACCGGGAGAGATCCTTACCCTGATCGGACCGAATGGCGGAGGCAAGTCTACGATCTTAAAGAGTATTACCAGACAGTTAGAGTCGCTTGCCGGAACGGTCTATATTGGCGAGAAGGAGATTCACGCAATCGATTATAAGGAGCTTGCTAAGCAGATGGCGGTCGTGCTTACAGAGCGGGCGCAGCCGGAAATGATGAGCTGTCACGATGTGGTAGCACTGGGAAGGTATCCGTATACCGGGCGGCTGGGGCTTCTTAAGGAAGAGGATGAACGGATCGTGCGGGAATCGATGGTGCGTGTGCATGTTGAGGAACTGATGGATCGGGATTATATGACGATCAGTGACGGACAGAAGCAGCGGGTGATGTTGGCGCGTGCCATCTGTCAACAGCCGGAGATCATCGTGCTGGATGAACCGACTTCCTATCTGGACATTCGGCATAAGGTAGAGCTGCTCACTATTCTGCGATCAATGGCACGGGAGAATCATACTACGATCATTATGTCTCTGCATGAGATCGATCTGGCTCAGAAGATTTCTGACCGGATCTTGTGTGTGAAGGGAGAGGTCTGTTCTCATTACGGCACACCGGAAGAAATCTTCCGAAATGAGATCATCTATGATCTGTATGAGATATCGGAGGATACCTATAACTTGAACTTTGGAAGTATAGAGATTCCGAAATGGGAAGGCAGCAGAGCGATAGATTGCGAGCAGCCGGGGACGGATGATGAGAGGGTTGAGGAGAATGGCGTTGATGAATTTGTTATTTCTTCTGCCGGAAGTGGAATTGAGACCTATCGGAAGCTGTCTAAAATGGGAATCTCATATGCAGCGGGCATCTTATATGAGAATGATATCGATTATCAGGTGGCGTCTGCGCTTGCAAAGCATGTCGTGACAGAGAAGGCATTTGAACCGATCTCGGATCGTGCGTTGCAGGAGGCAAAACTGCTGATCGATAAGTGTAAGCGGGTTAGGATCTGTGATCCTGTGATCGGCAGTCAGAATCATAGGCTGCAGGAATTGATCGACTATGCAAGAAAGCAGGGAAAGGTGTTATAATAGGTTATATTAGATGATATAGGTAATATATCAGAGGGAGAAGATGGATGGATACGGAAAAGAAGAATCGAAAAAAGCGGATCGTAAGGTTAGGGCTGGCCGTTATGATGGTTCCGGTAATTGCTTTGATGCTTACATCCTGCGGCAAGGTTCAGAGTGCCAAGTCCTTAAAAAGAACAGCAAAAATGGAGCATGGGAAGTGTACGGTTGTATCGAAGACCGAGACGACCAATTCTACTGTAGTCGTGCTTCATGACACACTGCAGGATTTTGATTATGAATACCGGAGCGCGATGCAGGATATCTCGATCGATGGAACGTCGTTTGGAAGCCTTCCGTCCACCAGCGATACCTTTATGGAGAGTCTGGAGAAGAAGGTCATTGCCAATGTGCAGAGTGATCTGGATACGATATGCAATAAGCCTGGTATGCACTATGAAGGATATGATGATGGCAAGGATGTTCTCATGATCCTGTATTGCGCGAATGAGAAGGACGGGGAAGAGGCGGTCGAGGCCTGCGCGGAAGTGCTGAATACCCAAAACTTAAACAATCGGCTGGACGGACTTCTGATCTATGTGGTTGGGAATCAGGAGACGAAATGGTATGACAACGACTATTACGGAAGTGTCAAGCTTCCGGATACTGATTTTCGGACGCCGACAGAGGAGAAGATTGAATATTATACGGAGATGGCACAGGAAAAGACAGATCCTCAGGCGAAGTTCCTGCGGATGGAGACGGGGGTATTTCGGGATACCGGGGCGGATCTGAACCGCGTCGTATATGCGCTGGGAAGTGATTATCCGACAGAGATGAATTCACCGGTGACTTTCTATTATTTTGAAGCGTCTGACGGAACGGAGTATTATCTGTGTGATTTTAATTATTATGACGAGGAAGGGTATAATTTTTCCTGGTATACGAATTATCAAGGGAAATAGGTGAGCTTGGCATGTATTGGGGTGAGATCATATTAGGAACATTCGTCTTAAGGAACGCTGCAGAGAAAGAGCAGGGAATGAAGGCACAAGTCGGCAAGAAGTAAGATTACTGTGGTAAGAAGAAGAGTGAGGAAGTATGCTTGGATAGACCGCAGGTCAGAAGGGAGTTGGAGGTAATGATGAATAGGAAGCTGAGAATGGTACAGAGGAAGGCTTGGTCGGTACTGCTGACAGGAGTTATGTGTGTAATGCTTGTTGGCTGTAATACCAGAAAACAGACGGACTCTGATAATGCAAATCAGATAGACTCTAGTACCGAGAGTCAGGCAGATTCCAATGATTCGGGACGGAAGGATCAGAATGGCTCTGACCTCCAATATACCAGATATGCCGGAATGACAGTGGATGAGATCCTGGATTCTCTTACCCTTACCCAAAAGGCGGCACAGATGGTACTTCCGGCATGCTATCGTGTGGATTATGACGATATGGAGCAGAATTGCTATGGAAGCATTCTTTCCCAGGGGGATCATAAGAATTACAAGGAGTGGCAGAAGTATATTGATGGATTTCAAACAGCGGCGCTGAACTCCGAGGCGGGGATACCATTTTTCTATGGACAGGATGATCTGCATGGTGTGAACTATTGTCAGAATACGGTAATCTTCCCACATAATATCGGTATGGGAGCTGCGAATGATGAGGAATTGATGTATCAGGTCGGGTTGATTACGGCCGATGAAGCTAAGCTGTGTCACATGATATGGAATTACTCACCATGTATCGCTCAGTCGGTGGATCCACGGTGGGGCAGAACTTATGAGAGCTTAGGCTCGGATCTTGACACGATCAAGAAGCTGAGTACCGCATATACACGGGGGTTATTAGATGGCGGAATGATCGTCTGTCCGAAGCATTACTTCGGGGATGGCAATGTCGTCTATGGAACCGGAGAGGATTCGGATGTGGATCGGTTGATCGACCGTGGAGACGCTGTATTGTCGGATGCGGAGATTGAAGAACTGCTGTCCGTCTATCAGGCGCAGATTGATGCGGGTGTTCAATCCATTATGATCAGTCATTCCTCTGTGAATGGGGTGAAGATGCATGAGAATAAAGAATATATCGAATTATTGAAACATGAAATGGGTTTTGAGGGCTTCATTGTCAGCGATTGGAATTCGGTGCAGAATACTTCACCGACGACCTATTATGATCAGATTGTTACATCGGTAAATGCCGGGATTGACATGTTCATGGAGGTTGACCGCTTTGATGAAGTGATGGATATTATCGTTACAGCTGTCGGTAAGGGGGATATTACGGAGGAACGGATCAATGATGCCGTAAGGCGGATCTTGAAAGTGAAAATGGATGCCGGCTTGTTTGATGATCCGTATTATGAACAGGCGGAAACGAAGCAGACAGAGACCGGTTCTGAAGAATATAGAAAGGTTGCGGAGCAGATGGTGGAGGAAAGCCTGGTTCTTATTAAGAACGAAGGGAATCTGCTTCCGCTTGCAAGCGGTACCAGCGTCTACATCATGGGACCGGCGGCAGATAACGAACCGGCGCAGTGCGGTGGATGGACCATTGATTGGAATGCAAGCACGATGGATCGGATCCCGGGCGTTACTACGATTCGGGAAGGCTTTGAACAGAAGGCAGATGAATATGGACTGAAGATCATCAAGAAAGAAAAGGATGTTGATCAGGCAGATGTCATCCTGCTTGTGGTGGGCGAAGATGCCTATGCCGAATGGAATGGGGATGCGGAAAGTATTGATCTGTGCAAAGGTCTAGGACTAGAAGGGAATCAGGCGGCGATGGAGAAAGCGAAGAGCTACGGCAAGCCGATCGTAACATGCATCGTAGCCGGCCGGAATGTCTGGATCAAGGATTATATAGATTCCTGGGACAGTGTGGTGATGTGTTATCTTCCGGGGTCGGAGGGACAGGGCGTTGCCAATGTACTGTGCGGTGATTCCGATTTTAGCGGAAAGCTTCCGAGTCCCTGGTACAGTTCGGCTGATCAGATCGGAACAGGGAAGGCATGGCTGGAGCAGGGATACGGACTTAGTTATTCTGATGGAGTACAGTGATCCGGAATGGAATCCGCCATTTGATAGCGCACACCCATCAATTGCGGTAAGAGGCAGTAAGCGCAGGATACGGATAATATCGAATGACTGATCGTTGTCAACAGGATGAATCATGGAAGCGAAGGGAACGGAGAATATGGCTAAGGTAATCATGGTACAGGGTACAATGTCAAATGCGGGCAAGAGTCTTCTCGTTGCGGGTTTGTGCCGTATTTTCAGGCAGGATGGATATCGCGTGGCTCCCTTCAAATCGCAGAATATGGCGCTTAATTCCTATATTACGGAGGATGGGCTGGAAATGGGGCGCGCGCAGGTAATGCAGGCGGAGGCAGCAGGTATATCTCCGGATGTGTGCATGAATCCGATCCTGCTTAAGCCAACCAATGATACCGGCTCTCAGGTGATCGTGAACGGAGAGGTGATCGGTAATATGGGAGCGAGGGAGTACTTCGCATATAAGAAACAGCTGATACCGGATATCCTCCATGCATTTCACAGGTTGGAAGAGATGGTGGATATTATCGTGATCGAGGGAGCGGGAAGCCCGGCAGAGATTAATTTGAAGGAAAATGATATCGTGAATATGGGAATGGCAGAGCTGGTGGATGCGCCGGTGCTGCTTATCGGTGACATTGACCGTGGCGGTGTCTTTGCACAGCTGTTGGGAACGTTAATGTTGTTAGAGCCGCAGGAACTCTCCCGCGTAAAGGGCTTGATAATTAATAAATTCCGCGGCGATCAAAGCCTGCTTGACTCCGGTATCACCATGTTAGAGGAGAAGGGCGGGGTTGATGTAGTCGGAGTCGTGCCTTATATGAAGCTTAACATAGAAGATGAGGACAGTCTGACAGAGAGGTTTGCTTCGAAGAAGTATAAGAGACCGGGGAGTGCTGTGAATAGGGCAGATTATTCCATGTCAGGTGGTAGTGTGCATGCAGCAGATCATTCGATGTCAGATGGTGCGGCAGAGGATCGTTCAGAGCTTGATCTGGCAGTAATAAGGTATCCGAGAATATCTAATTTTACGGACTTTAATGTGTTCGAACAGGTGGAAGGGGTATCGGTCCGGTATGTAACGGATGCATCGCAGCTAGGCACACCGGATCTGATCCTGCTTCCGGGAACGAAGAACACGATCGGTGATATGCGCTGGCTGCGGGAAAGCGGAATGGAACAGGTGGTGAAAGCTTTGGCTCCGAAGGTTCCGGTCTTCGGGATTTGCGGTGGATACCAGATGCTGGGAGCAACGATCTCAGATCCGGAGCATATAGAGGAAGAATCCGGCAACAACTGCACGGGTATAAAGGGAACAGACACGGACGGTGTGATCCGCGGAATGGACTTATTGCCGATACAGACAAGGATTACCTCTGATAAGATTCGCAGACAGGTGAGAGGAAGCCTGCCGGAGATCGATGGAATATTCGCTGATCTGTCCGGCAAGCACTATGAAGGATACGAGATCCATATGGGGATTACGGATTATATCTGTGATACCTGCAGTGATATCCCGGTCGTTGTTCAGAACGGGAATGTATATGGAACTTATATTCATGGATTCTTTGATGAGGCTAAGATTGCAGCAGGTGTTCTGAAGGTGCTGGCGAAGCGGCGGGGACTTCGGATGGATCTGGACGGGCTTATGAGCTACCGGAATATCAAGGAAGCAGAATATGATAAGCTGGCAGATACTTTAAGGGAGTATCTGGATATGGATGCCGTCTATGGAATGCTGCGGGAAGTAAGGTATAAGTAGTTTTGCAACCAAAACAATATTGTACTGTAAATTTTGTATGAAAATTATGTAGAAATATGATAATATAAAATAGGAAAGGGGGATGATAAAACCGGGCTTGGCGGTTTCTTATATTGATCATGGTTAGCGGCAACCTTAACATCCATGAATATGAAGAAAAAGGAGATAATACAGCTTATGAAAATGAAGAAACGATTTTTAGGTATTTCATTAAGCCTTGCGTTAGTGTTGGGGCTGATGCCGAGCATGAGTTTGACGGCGTATGCAGATGCCAGTTCCTACTCGCTCTATGTCGGTGGTGTCGAGGTTACCAGCGAAAACCTGACTATCGACAGCACGGACACTTCCGGGGTCCTTGCTGGCAATGCCATCTTTGACCCAGACACGAATTTACTGACACTTAATGGATTCCAGTACACCGGGCCGGGGTATACCGGTAGCTATGAAGGTGGTGGGATCGACTACCGAGGCGATTCTGACCTGACCATCAAGCTGGTCGGTGATAACTCAATTATCAAAAAAGATGACAACAGCGTCTCCAACAGCCACGGCATCTATTATCATTCCTCAGAGCACTCTTTAATAATAGATGGTGAGGGCTCTCTCACTATCAGTTTTGACGAAAGCAGACAAGGTGGTAAGAGTAACGGCATCTTTTGTGAGCCGGGTGCGTTCGTGATGAACGGAACCGGGACAGTTATCTCCAACGGTGGCACAGGAGACGAAAGCGCGGGCATCTTTACCAGTTCCGGGATTACCGTGAACAGTGGTACCTTTATCGGAAATGGGATGGCAACAACGGCGTATGAAAGCCGAGGAATCTATAGCGACGGTACGATCGCCGTGAACGGTGGTACGGCTAAGGGTACGGCTGCAGCGAATAACAACAGGGAGGCATATGGTTTCCACAACAGATCGGGCAAAGTCATTGTCTCGGGCGGCACGTTGATCGCAGAAGGGAAACAGGGACAGGCTTTTTCCAATGTGTCTAACGTTTCCATCGGCGATGGTTGGAAGGCGTCCATCACAGGCACTGTGGACGGATCGACCCAAAAGAGCTATGAAAATACGAGTGAACTCAGCGAATGCATGACGGTAAAGATAACGACAGCGCCCATTTCATTTGCCTTGAAGAAAGGCGACATCACCAATGGTGATGTGACGATAACGGTCAATGACGAGGAAGTGACGGAAGCGTTCAAGGGAGATGCGATCACTTTGGAGGTGACGCCGAACAAAGGATACACCTTGAAAAAAATCAGTGCTACCTGTCTCAAGCGTGACATCACAGAGGCAGCCGACCTGGCCTCCCTGATGGGCGACGCGGTATTTGTTGGTGAAGATATGAGCCAGTATTACGATAATAATCAGGATTATAATTTCTCTGACTTGATTTGCAAGGTGACGGAGGATGGTGGCATAGTGATTCTGAAGGGAACGGAAACTGTGGCGGAGCTCCCGGCCAGCACGGAGGTCGAAGTGTATGATTGGGGAGGTATCGAAGCAAATGCCGCAGGCAACTGCTGGAGGTTTGACATGCAGGACGGTCAGATCACCAGGCCCTATGTCTATAATTTCGAAGCAAGTAAGTATATCTATAGGGCTGCAAACGGTCAGACGGGCACCGGCTCCATGCCTCAGGTGTCTATTGAGTTGACCACCGTAACCGAAGGCTCTATCTACAGCTTTACCATGCTTCAGACAGACGTTACCATTACCGCTGAGTTTGAGAGCAATGGTAATGCAGCGGAGACTCCTGTTGATACAGAAGTGAACACTTCTATTGATACAGAAGTGAACACTTCTGATGATGCACCTGAGGTCAAGGTTGAAAACTTAGATGATACCCTTGCAGAGAAACTTTTGACTGACAAAGAAAAGGAGATGTATGAGAGTGGTACTCCTGTACTTGTATATCTTGATGTAAAGGTATTGGATAAGAATGACGTACCTGTAGCAGACATAACAGATGTAGAGAAGGTATTAAGTGCAGATGGTTATACTTATGGCGTATGTTTAGACTTGACCTTGTGGAAGAAGCTGGGCGATAGTACGCCGATACAGATTCATGATACCAACGGCAATCCGATCAAGATCAAGGTTGCCATTCCGGATACCATGAAGGATGTGCCGGCAGGTTATACGCGTACTTTTCGGATCATCAGGGTTCATGATGGTGAAGCAACCGTTATGGCGGAGGGTACCGGAGCAGAACTTGAGATCAGTTCGGATAAGTTCTCCTCTTATTTCCTGGTATATAAGGATACAAAGGTAGAGAGTGAAACGACAACATCTGCAGCGAGTACATCCGATGCAACTACAGCCGCAGCCACGACTGAGGCGGCTAAGACCTCTCCGAAGACCGGCGATTCCATGCCGATTGCAGTAATGATCATTCTGATGTCACTTACAGCATTAGGACTTATTGCAACCAAGAAGCGGAAGTAATTCATAGATTATATTAAATAATAGATAATAATAAAGCCTTGCAATCCTCTGTATAGTACGTATGAGGATTGCAAGGCTTTGATTCGTTACTTTTACTTGAATGTAAATATATTCATGAATGAATTAAGATTGTAATTCGGATATTGTTCTTTCCAGTTCCTTGATATATTGATCTTTCTTAGCAAGAGCAGAATCTTTCTTAGCAAGAACAGAATCCTTCTCAGCAAGTGCCGAAGTAAGGTCGGCATTTTCCGGCTCTAATTCCTTCATCTTCCTTTTGACATACCGTTCATGGTTCTCATAATCCTCCCGCGCCTGACATTGCCACCGGATGATCTGATCGGCATTATTCTGATAGATGGTCTCGGCAGCTTCTTTGAGTGCTTCGTTCTTATTCGCCAACATCTTAATCTCCTCCCATGTGGTTGCTTTGAATAGCATCGCCCATTGATCGATACCCCAGAACCGGTCTTCGTCGGTAGCTTTATCGATCTGATTCAAGCATAGCACATTCAAGAGGAATTTGTCATTAAAAATTTTGTGATTTTCCGGATCGATCGTTCCACGACAGGTTGGAATAATCTGAGGCGGCTTCAGTCATTCAGCTCGAGCCGATCAGTGACAATCTAAGAAAGTCACAAAGAATAAAACAAATATATAATAATCAAGGTGTTGGATTATGCAAGAAGAATGGAATTCTATTCCGGATAAGCAATGCTCTGTGTTCACAGGTTCGTCATAGGTAGTCTTACAGATCATTGCAAGAATCATATAGAAAGGGCGTCCCCTTATTTGATTAAGTATCTTGCATGCGAATAATATACCACGATTATAGTCAAAAGTCAAATAATATTTGCATCAAATCAAATAATTATTATCTTTGATACATCGAGCGATTCCATACTTTTATCTGCAGGATATGCTCTCTTACCAGGTGAAAACGATATCCTAATAACCAAATCAATCAGAAAATGAGTGTGCCAAAACGGCACACATTCTTGAAAATGGAATAGTGATATTATATAATATCGTTAATGTAGCGATTCTTTAACAAGAGACGCTTCATACAGTAATAGAAACCGTATCCACGTTACGGGGATATCACTTCGCAGGTGTAAAAAGTGGTGTCCGAAACGTGAGATTATAGAAAGGGCATGTGTCCATGTTTATGGGTACATTTTAGGCTATCTTATCCATGATCTCGTCCTTCATGTGACCGAAGAAGCTCTCCTGTGGAGCGTTGTCCCAGCAGTTTCCTCGGCGAGACATAGATTGCCGGAGATTTGAATCCTTAACAATTTCGCGGAACTTCTTGCTGGTGTAGTGGCAACCTTGATCACTGTGGATTAGGGTTTCGTCATCCAGAGTGGCTCCGTGGCTATCAATCAGGATGTTGACAGTTTCAAGAACAAAGTCAAGCTCGAGGGATTCACTCAGTACATAAGCGAGGATTTGCATAGTATAGGCATCCTTGATTACTGAAAGATAGAAGAACACACCGCAGCAAGGGATGTAAGTGATATCTGTTAGTAGTACCTTGCGAGGACCATGTTCCTTAAACTCCCTTTGGAGGAGGTTATCAGCCACAGCATCTGTTTTAA
>CACZRT010000012.1 GCA_902783585.1 uncultured Lachnospiraceae bacterium
TACGTAGTAAATTAGCGGATTCCGAATGTTCGTAGAATTGCGAGAGTTTCGCAGAAACGGAGCAATTCGTATCATCAGTTGGGGGAAAAATACATTTTGACCCCAACATCATAATATAAGAATATTAAAATCGCAATGTACGATCAAAGAAATCCTTCTCTCATACATTGCGATGTATCATTTCAACATTTATCTATTATACCTATATATATTTCAACACTTCATCCCTTACCGGATCCATATGCGCATCCACGAATCCGTAATCCATCTCTTTATAGCTCCATGCCGCGCGGCCGATTCCGAACTTCTCAAATGCGGCATAAATGATCTGATACCATTTCAGGGTATCCTCCGGCGATGCAAGATTGATGACTCCGTATTCTCCACAGTATAATGGCACATTTCGTTCCTCTGCGACACGTACCGCCTCGCCAAAATAATATTCAAAGTATTCAACTCCAAACAGATCATCCTTCGGAAAATCAGCAAAGTTAATATAATCCGGAGAAAGCATCTCACAGCTTGCCTTCGCCATTTCTCCGTAGGTGCTGCTCATCGGTATGCGGAAGTTAACATCCATCGTGTCGATCCAATGTGCTCCCTGGTGAGTGAAAATGAGCGGCTCATAGCAATGGAAATTATATACGATATTCTCATCCTGCGGCGGAAGAAGATCCTTTAGTGCCTCAATGCTGTTATTGTAATATCCGCCGATCAGGATCTTGATGGTAGGCGCGATCGCGCGAACCTTCTTGATACAGGTATCAGAGATCCTGTTCCAGCTCTCACAATATTCCTTCTTCGTAACCTCATTTAGAAGCTCAAAGGCAAGCATATCTTCATTCTTGGCAAAGCGTCTGGCAAATTCCTCCCACAGCCGGTAGAATCGCTCCTGATAATCCTCATTATCAAAGAATCCGCTCTCTCCTTCACCGGCATCAAAGGAATACCCATAGGTCTTATGAAGATCCAATACCATATTCAGATGATACTTCCGGCACCAGTCAATGGCGTCCTGAATATGCGCAAAGCCGGACTCCTTATACGCTCCCTGCTCGTCCTCGACCAGATTGTAATCTACCGGTACACGTACATGATCGGCTCCCCAGCTGCTGATCCTCGCAATATCCTCTTCTTTGATGAACCCTGCATACCGTTCCTCTGTATTATCACACTGCGATAACCAGCCGCCAAGATTGATTCCATGCTCATAGCCTGCCCATCTTTTCACTTCATTCATCCTCCTATATCCGCTTTTTTTTGTTCGTACTCATCCTATCCCGTGTCTTATAAGGTCCGTCCCCGGAATATGATACTATGATTATATATAGCACGAAATATTCTTTCCTTCAACAACAATTCCATGCAAAAATATCAAATAAATGAACCGATCAACCTTCAAATGCCCGGTTCAGTTCCTCCGTTCCCGGCAGCACAAACCGCCCGGCATGCATAAGCTCTACCTCTGTTCCATCGGCATGTACACTTCGGATGCTGGCGATCTCATCATACGGGATCGTGATATCGGTATGACAGTTATAATACGCCTTACTGATATCTTCCTTTCTTAGGATCGATACCTCATTATCCTTCGCCACGATCTCCTTCCCATCCGGATTATACAGCCGGTTCTCCTCACTGTAGCTGTAACAGGTATCACCGATGGCAAAATGCGGTCCCATCTTCTCGACGATCAGGATCGGCAGCTTATAGACGATGTCATACTTATTCGCCATCACATACGCGGTCGTATTCGTCCCGATGGCAAACTCTCCGATTGGAAGTGTCTCCCGATTATTTAACAGATTCTCCTTCATATACTTGATATTCTCTTCCTCTGTTTCAAAGTTATGGCAAGTATATTTCGTAATCCTTCCATCCTCAAACCAGAGCTTTAAATCGACATATTTCAAGTCATGCAGGAATACCTCACTGACATTTAAGATTCCTTCCGTTCCGGTCAGCTTCGGCGAAGTGAATACCTCACCAAGCGGGATATTCACATCGGCAAGACAGTTCTCGAAGTTGGTCTCCTTCTCCGGATGCTCCATCACATGCATCATCACCTTCATCTTCGTGCAGTTGTTCTTCTCCGGATCACCCTCCACGATCACATACTCTGCCAGATTCAGCTCATCGATCAGGAAGCTTTGGATCTCGCGGTACATCTTCTTATCTAACGTATTCACCTTCACGATCTCCGAAAAGATCTCTTCAAACCGGTCCCCGATTTCCAGTGTCGGATACGCAATAATGGTAAAGCTGTACTCCTCCCGGTTCACATAGGTATTCACGATCCGACTGGAGCTTTGCGTATATTCAATGGATAATTCCTCCTGCTTCTTCGTCAGACTGACACATTCCGGCTTGTTCACCGGTTCAAACGGAGTCTCGCCAAAGGTCTCGATCACTGCCGGTCCTGCATAGAGGGAGATGATATCCTTCAAGTCCTCATAGGATTTCTCGAGTACCTCTAGCTTACGCTCCTGCAGGGCGGCATCCATATAGAGCCCTTCATCCATCCGATGATCGTAATCAAACTGGCGATTCGGTGAAGTACTGAGCGTGCCGCTCCGTCCGATCTGTCTGCGGTTCAACCGGCTCATTGCGGACTTATATATCACAGGCTCCAGCCCCAGCTTCCGGAACTGCCTTATCGCCGCGCGCACCATCCGCTCCTGTCCGATCGCATAGCGGATATTCACATATTTCTTCTTCGACAGATCAATCCTTGCGATTTCAAAGCCCTCCCGGTAGCCATCCGTATAGGTAAAAGCAAGTGCCTCTATCTCTTCCTCTGACATGCTATTTAAGAACTGCGCCGTCCGAAGCTCATTTTCCCCGATCGGATCACCATACGCATAGAGATAACGCAGGTCGGCAAGCTCCGACTCCTCTACGATCCTTGTGCAGTAATTAAGGGAAGGATCATACATTTCCCGTGTCCGGTATGGGATCATCACATCGCAGTAATCGTAATAGAAATAATAGATCACCTTCTGCACCTGCTCCTGTGTCAGACGCTCATACTCCTGAAAGAGATTATAGATTTCAATGAAAAGCTCCAAATGAATGGTCAGCTCCTCCAATCGATACTCTCTTGCATAACTGATACAGCCATATAGCTCCGTATACAGAAAGCTTAAGAGCTGACCGTAGTCCTCGCCAAGCTGCTGCACCGCATAGACCGGATTCGCATAGTTATGGCTATACTCGGTCTCTGATAAAGTGCCATACAAACACCGGTTATTCGCCTGTAATTCCTCCATGGAATGCTCGTAGACATCATACGACTTCTGCCGGTCTATCTGCAGGATCAACTCTGCCGCAGCCGCATAATAATCCCGGTATTCCTTCGGCATTCCCTGTTCCGCCGTAAGCTCCTTCGGCAGCTCCCTGATCCGTCCGATGACAAGTTCATAACGTTCCTGTACTGCTTCATTCCTATCCTTCAATAATTCCTGATAATCGATCATATCTCTTATTAATCCTTTCCAGCTATTCTTGCAAGCTTCCATTGTATCTATATTATGTCACAGAGGGTTTCGTTCTATTAACCGATTCAAAAAAGAAAAAGCAGACGGTTACCTGCCTGCAATTCCCAATACAAACAAAATGACATTGATCAGCACTGCACCGATCCCCATCAGGGTTCCGACCCGTTTGGACGTATCATGCGCTTCCTCGTCCTTCCAGCTGATGATCGCAAAGATCAGTCCCATGACCGCCATCATTAAAGCCGCAAATCCAAGATATCCGGTAAATCCTCCTGCCTGTCCTCTGGCACGGATCGATAAAGCAATCTCGATCACCAGAAGCAACAGTGAAGTCACCTCCAGTCCGATACTTAAAAATCCATCCGCGGAATGCTTGATATTCTGAAATTTATAAGGTTTTCGGCTCTTTTTCGTCATGCTCATACCTCTTCCGGTCGATCGCCCGGAGTATCCGATAGATTGCATATCCCAATGCCCCGCCGATCGTATTCAGGATCAGATCGTCCACATCAAAGACTCCGACCCTCGTAAAGAACTGAATCCCCTCGATCGCCAGGCTGAATAAAAATGTATACAGAACCGCGATCCAGAAGTAAGTCTTCCGATTGCGGACCCAGCGGATCAATGCGCCAAATGGAATAAATGCAACCACATTACCGATCAGATTCACAAAGATATCCTGAAAACGGATACTTCCCTCATAGATCGCGCTGCGAAGAAACCGTCGGATCTCATAAAACGGGATCAGATTATATCGATAATTTGTATATCCCTGCGACCTGCCATACATATCACTGAACAACAGGAAATAAATGATAGCTGCTACATAGATCGCAAACAGAATTAAACAGATTATGCGAAACCTTTTTCTACTATCCATCCTTCATTCCCACTCTTACAATCAATTTCTGATCATATCGGATAACTAAAAAAATAACTCCGACTTCTTCTTCAGTACTTTGGCACCGGTTATGATCAATATAGTACCCGCTGCAACTCCCACACATACGGTAATAATCCCTAATACCAGACTTGCAACTCCGTTATTATGGATCGCCTTGTAAGTTTTCTCATTCATATACCCGATCCTCCTATATTCTATGCTGTTATTTTACACCATATTTCTCATAATAAGCATCGATCGCTTTCTTCAATTCATCATCAATGATGACCTTCCCCTTATATGGACGATCATACAAATGCTCTACGACCTCTGCCATGGTTACGATCGCCGTTGTCTTAATTCCGTAGGTCTCCTCGATCTCCGTCAGCGCGCTCTTCTCGCCCTGTCCGCGTTCCATACGGTCCACAGATACGACCATACCGATCACATCCACCTTTCCCTGTGCCTGAATGATCGGAAGCGTTTCCTGAATGGAAGTTCCTGCCGTTGTTACATCCTCAATGATCACAACCTTATCTCCATCATTGATCGGACTTCCGAGCAGGATTCCCTTATCGCCATGATCCTTAATTTCCTTACGGTTAGAGCAGTATTTGATCTCCTTCCCGTATTTCTCATCGATCGCCATAGTCGCTGCCACACTTAACGGGATTCCCTTATACGCAGGTCCGAATAAAATATCAAAATCCAAACCATACTTCTTCTCAATCGCCTCTGCGTAATAAGCTCCCAGCCGTCGCAGCTGAGATCCGGTCCGGTAGAAACCGGTATTTACAAAAAATGGGGTGTTCCGTCCGCTCTTTGTCACAAAATCACCGAACTTCAACACATTACAATCAATCATAAATTCTATAAATTCCTGCTTATACTGCTCCATTTTATCATAACCTCCTGCGTATTTAAGGATTCGTTCACTCTTCCAATAGTAGCATATAGCCGCCTTTTTTTCAATCGGATTGATGGTAAAATAAACCATAAAGAAAAGGGACACCTACCGACCGTAACCATGACTGGCAGAAATTGGCTACATTTTATACTTAAGTCCGTAGATAGTCCCTTATCAGCATATAATTAGTATGATCTAGTCATATAAGGATGCTCCATACCGGATCTTCCGGTATACCTTATAGACGATCATGGCGATCATCGATATGACCAGATACAGGATCGGCAGTCTGCCTACGATCACACCCAATGCCACCAGCAATATATATAATATATTCATACTCTGAATTCTCCTGTCATTCCTAATTCTTCTTACTATCACTTATGCTGCGTTTGTTAGTGTCCTTCTTCTTTGCAAGGTTCTTCTTCTTTGCAAAGTCCTCCTTCTTTGCAAGATCCTTCTTCTCTACAGATTCTTCCCCGGTCTCGGAAGGATCCTTCTCTTTGCTGTCTCGATTACCACGGATTTCACTGATCCATGCACCAATCCCGACAGCAAACGCAAGCACAGCCATAATGATCACTAAGATATTCTGACCCATTCTATATGTACTCCTTTTCACTTGTCGTAGTGCGCCCGAATTACAATATTAGAGATCTACAATAACACAGAACTCTCCTTCTTCCACACGTCACAGCGCACTGAAATAAACCGTAGGCTCTTCATCACTCACGGTTATCCAAAAATATGTGATTATAATAAGAGAATTTCAGGATTTGAGACCATCCTGCTGATGAATATAATTGATAATGAATCTTTGACTGGCAGTATCCTGTGAAACACTCGGATTCCATGCACGGAATGAAAAATACTTAGACAGACATGGGATCACACTGCCGGACAATAAGAATCTATAACAAGATTTTCTGGAAATCTTATTATCATGATGATAGGTCATCTCTTGCGGCTTGATCTCACTTTCCAAATGAAAGGAGTCACCGGCACGAAATTCCAAGAATGATACATGTGCTGAAAGCTGTTCGATCCGGCTTCCGGCCATTCCCTGATCGCACGCAAAAGAATCCGAATATACAGATTCCGGGATCTGATAACATCCGGTTATCACAAATGCCATAACAAGAAGCATGGCCATATAACGGTATAACTTTGTCGATGGTTTGAACTTAATGCTCATGATCATGTACTACCGAATTCATAATATGCTTTCAATACACTGCATAAGCATAGTACCACATGCGCACGGTATAATTCAATGTTTTTCGTCAAAGATATCTTGACTGGCAATAGACAAGATATCTTTGATGCTCCACATACGCGAGAACTTCTTTATCCAACTATTCTACGCATCCTCGCAGGTCGTTAATATCCTCAACCTGATAGCGTCTCATATAGTCTTCAATCTCCTTCACGACTCTTACCGGCGCTTCCGCATCCCGGAAGGTTGCTGTTCCAACCGATACCGCTGTTGCGCCCGCCATAATGAATTCAATCGCATCTTCTCCACAGGTAATACCGCCCATGCCGATGATCGGAATCTTAACGGCATGCGCCACCTGATATACCATACGTACTGCCACAGGCTTAATGGCCGGACCGGACAATCCTCCGGTCTTATTTGCTACGGCAAATCGCCTCCTGTGAACGTCGATTTTCATCCCTGTGATCGTATTGATCAGGGACAAGGCATCACTTCCTGCTGCCTCTGCCGCCTTCGCCATCTCGGTAATATCCGTAACATTCGGTGAAAGCTTCATGATGATCGACTGCTTAGCTGCTGCCTTCACTGCTTTCGTAATCTCCGATAACGCCTTCGGATCTTGTCCAAATGCGATTCCGCCTTCTTTGACATTCGGACAGGATACATTGATTTCCAGCAGGTCGACCGGCTCCTCTCCCAGGCGCTCCACAACCTCCACATAATCCTCGATGGATCTGCCGCATACATTGACGATGATTTTCGTATCATACTGCTTTAAAAATGGGATATCGCGCTTGGCAAATACATCAATACCCGGATTCTGAAGTCCTACCGCATTGATCATTCCGCCATAGGTCTCGGCAATTCTCGGAGTCGGATTCCCTGCCCACGGTACATTCGCCACGCCCTTAGAGGTTACTGCACCTAAAGCATTCAGATCGACAAGCTCTGCATATTCCGCACCGGAGCCGAAGGTTCCGGACGCAACCGTCACCGGATTCTTCCAAGTAACACCTGCTATAGTCACTGCTGTATTCATGAAAGCTCCACCTCCCTTGCATCAAAAACCGGACCATCCTTACATACCCGCTTATTCTTCACATGACTGTGCTCGTCCACATCCGCAGACTGACATACACAGGCAAGACAGGCACCGATCCCGCAAGCCATCCGTTCTTCAAAGGATAACTGGGCTTCGATATCATTCGTTACCGCATATTCTTTCATCGCCTTAAGCATCGGCATCGGACCGCAGGCGTAGATCGTATCTCCGGTAATTCCATATTCCCGGATCGCATCCATAACATTCCCGTGAACACCATGCTTACCATCCTCGCTGGCATAATAGACTGTACTATATTCGGCAAACTCTGTATCTAAGAACACCTCATCCCGATATCCGAGCACAACCTTCACATCCACATTTCCCATGCTATGTAATTCCTTGGCAAGCTCTAACATCGGCGGAATCCCGATACCACCGCCCATCAGAACGGCACTGCCCTCTTTCTTTGCAAATCCGTTCCCTAACGGTCCCATCACATCAATGGTATCTCCCGCGTGATACGTAGAGAATTCCTCTGTACCTTTACCGGCGATCCGGTAAACCAATCGGATCGTACCCGCCTTCGGATCGATATCACACAAGCTAATCGGCCTCGGAAGCAGCCGGGAACCGTCCCTGCTGTATAAGTTCACGAACTGTCCTGCCTTTGCGCACGCTGCGATCTCCTCCGCAGACAAGACCATACTGTATATTCCGTTGGCGATTACATCCTGACGAAGGATGGTCGCCGTCATCTTCGTTATTCCCATAATCCTCTCCTGTTATTTTCTGGCTCCGTTAATATCTGCGATCATATCAAGAACTGCCTGTCTGGAAGCATCCGCAAAATGCTCTGCACCATAGGCAGAATACTTCTCCTGCTTATAAGCGGCTATAATTCCACGGGAAGAATTCACGATCGCCCCGAGTCCGTCCGCGTTGAAATAATGCACCAGATCTTCGCCCTTGCCGCCCTGTGCGCCATAACCCGGAACTAAGATATAGGTCTTCGGCATTAATTTACGGAGTACCCTGCCCATCTCCGGATACGTAGCGCCGACAACACAGCCTACATTACTGTAATCGCCGTCCATACTCTCTTCGCCCCATTCTACGACCTTCTTTGCTACCAGCTCATAGAGCGGTCTTTCCTCATCCTCGCTGATCTGATCCTGGAATTCTCCTGAGGATGGATTCGAGGTCTTGACCAACACGAAGATACCTTTATCATTCTCGTTGCAGACCTTTAAGAACGGCTTCACGCCATCACTTCCGAGATAGGGGTTCACCGTTGCAAAGTCCTCATCGAAGCCTGCATACGTCTTACTTCCAACGACAACCTTACCCAGATGTCCGACCGCGTAAGCTTCCGAAGTAGAACCGATATCTCCACGCTTAATATCCCCGATCACGATCAGTCCCTTACTTTTACAATAATCAACCGTTTTCTTATATGCGATCATTCCCGGAATTCCGAACTGCTCATACATCGCGATCTGCGGCTTCACAGCCGGGATCAGATCACTGGTGGCGTCCACGATCGCCTTATTGAACTGCCAGATGGCCTCTGCGGCTCCCTCCAGGGTCTCCCCATGCTCTTCAAAGGCTGCCTTGGTTATATGCTCCGGAACATAACTAAGCATAGGATCCAGACCTACAACAATGGGTGCATCCGTTTTCACTATCTTCTCGATTAACTTTCTGATCATTTTTTTATCCTCCGTTTTTTATAATCCATGTTCTCTTTATATAAGCTTTGAAAAGCCACGAATCCAGTAATTGACCAACCGCTCGCCATGCTCCATCCGCTCCGGATGCCACTGCACGCCAAGAATCGGCAGGCTCCTATGCTGAATTCCCTCTACCACCCGGTCTTCCGCAAACTGAATAGCCTCCAGCCCTTTGCCGAGCTGACCCAGGCCTTGCCGGTGGGCACTGTTAACCGGAAACCGGATTCCATATAATTTCTCCATGAAGGAGTCCTTTAATGCGATCGTCATATGCCGTTGATCTGTATATTTGCGGTTCTTATCCAAACTATCATCGTTATCTGAATGATAATGGATCCGCCGACTGTTTCTTGCATATACTGCCTCACTTCTATGCAGTCCCGCTGTGGATAAATGTGCATCCATCGTTCCACCCAGCATCCGGTTGATCATCTGCATACCCTTACAGATTCCGAGAACCGGCTTGTCCTGCTTTAGATAAGAGGCAAGCATCTCCCACTCTGTACACTCCAAATCGCGCGGCTCCAGATCCCCTTCGCCGGTAACCACCAATCCCTGATAATCTCCGATACCGCACCGCTCACAGGCATGACAATCATATGCCTTCATTCCGAGCGCTTCGCACAGCCGTATATAATAATCAATCGTATCCTTATCTCCCGCAATTACAATTCCCTGTTTCATCCCATATCTTCTCCTTTTCTTTTGATCTTACAATTACATCTTAAGCCATATCGGATAACACTTAGATTCCTGAATAACAACAATCATCAGATATTCCTATATTTCATATGTAACGGTAATCATCGGATCAAATAAAAAATCTAATTATAAAATATGCTTATTTAGGGAATAATATGCTGTATATCACTTCCAAATCAACCATTTTCAATTCAAGCATTTCAGACCAATTGTTCGCAAAAAATGATCCTCATAAGCGAAGCTACATACGCGCCAGAATCCTTCTTATCTCATCCTCCTTCTGCCTTACCTGCTCCCGCATGCTTTCTGCGGTCTCTGCGATGGCCTCCATATATGCTTTACGGTGCATGCTGACAAGCGCACTCGGCACTAAGAACTGCACGAGCGGAATGGATACAAATACCGCAATTGCAATTCCATCGGACAGCTTGCTTGTCATCTTCTTCACATAATGAAGTCTATGATCCTCTTCGAGATCAAAGGCTGTCGCTTCCGTCTGATAGTCCAGAAACTTACCGCACAGCTGGACATAATAATCCATCGCTTCCTGCACGATCTGAATATAGGACTCGCGGATCTTCTCCTCAGCCCCGGTAAAAATGGCATTGCATTCATCATTGATCTTCTGATAATGCTTGTTATTATGAATATTGTAGATCTTAATCTCCTTCTTCGCCAGCTCATTGCACTGACTGACAGCCGTATCAATATATTCGTTCGCAGTTTTCGTTGCCTGAACCGGAATCCGGCGCACCAGCTTCTCAAAGAAGGCTTCCTTCGCTTTCATCAGGATCTCTTCTCTTCCAAACCGCAGAGTTACCGTTCCATCCAATCTGTGCTTCTCTTCATTGCAGACGCAGATAATATTATCCTCAGCAATTCCGAGACTTACAAACCGGGGCTTGATCTTCTCGATGTTCTCTCTGGTCTCCGGAAGATCGCAGTGTGTAAATACGATCAGGACATGATTTCCCTCTTCCACCAGACTCTTTAATATATCCACCTCAAAGCCTTCAATCCGCGCAACATTGGCATTAAAGCAATATATGATCATATGAAACCAGTCCTGGATCGCGCTGGCGTCATGGGCAGCGATCTCCTCCCGGATCATGGTCCTCCACTGTTCCGTCTTGCCCGGCTCCAGTCCGAAGGTATCATAGATATTCGCCTTGAATCCATCTTCAATCTCATAATTATGACAGAAGATTCCTTCCTCCGTCACTGGCTTGCCGGTTCCGGTCTTCTCCAGCTGTCTTCCGAACAGGTAGTTAAGCAGAGAGCTTTTGCCTGCTCCGGATTTCCCGATGATCAAAATGTTGGTAATCAGTTCCATGTATCATTCCTCAGTATGCTTTCTTAATACTTAATGCAATCTATATCTCATATTCAAAACAGGAGGATACGTGCCGATCACGCCTGCTTCTTCGCTGTCGCCTTATTCACAATCGTCTCAATATCGAATTCCCGCATATGATCTCCCACATAATCGATGGCACTTTGGAGAGCTTCCGTCGTAAAGAATTCCGCAAAGGTCACCTTGCTCTTGCCATCCGGATCCAGACAGGTCTTCATATAATTGACGCAGACCGTCAGGATCGCCATACCAAGCGTTGCCGTGATCGTACCGGCTACCGTCATGTTCACACCTGCTTCTACGAATTTGGTCACCTTATTGATATACGGGATCATTCCGAGAAGCTTGGTTGACAAGGTTCTTCCGATATAGGAGGCAAGCGTTGAGCCTGCAATCGATCCAAGGGTGCTCTTAATATCATAATTGATTCCAAGGATCTGGAAGATGTTCATTGCCATTTTCACCTGAATCGTCATCAGCGGCACCGAATCCACAAAGGATACCGGCAGAAAAGAGGTTGCCGTAACCGTTCCGACTGCAAGTCCGGTATACTTCGGAACAATGGTTGTCCGAATATACTTCGCCTTCTCATCAATGGCACCGGATAATGCCGGAAGCAGTCCGCCAAGCAGAGACTCATCAATATGGGCTACCGCCCATGAGGTGATCGCTTCCTTCTGTACATAGGTACGCCGGATCGCTTCGTCCCGTATAAATGTGGAATAGGTAAACACAGCAAGCTCCGGAAACGCCTCCTGAACAGTGCTCTTTAATGCCTGTAATTCATCGGCAGATACCTCATCAATCTTTGTCAGTAATATCATGATCGGTACATGAAGATTCCGGATCTCTTCGATCAATTTCCGGTCCATATCGAAGAACCGCTTATTTCCCGCTGATATGCAATACCATACCTCATGAATATGCTCCGCAATGTTCAATGGATCTTCCTTACGCTTGGCATCAATAAACCCGACAATATCCCGAAGATAAAGCTCATCATTTTCCATGCCGATCTCATAGCCCTGACTATCATAGAGATTCACGGTAGAGCTGTCACTGGTGAATTTCTGAACTCCCATCGTCTCCGGCGACCACTCCAGTCCCACCTTCGCCATATCCTCTCCGGACAAATGGAAGATATCGTTGACCAGGCTGCTCTTACCGACTCCCGTTCCCCCACAGATCAGGATGTTCGGCTTCTGAATCTCCTGACGCACTTCGGAGAATACCTGATCAAAATCAAACCTCTCAATATCAAATTTCTTCAGATCCAGTTCACCCATATCGGTCTCCCTTCTATACACACTTTTTTCAACACACGTTTTTCCAATACATATTTCTATATCATCCCAACTCCCGTCAGGCATTTTCCGTAACGGAAGTCTCTTTCTCAATACTAACATCCGGTGTTCCGCTCTTGCCCACAAGAAAGATCAGGAACAGGGAAAGCGCCATCGTCACAACGCCCACAATGCTCATCCATAGTACCGACTCTCCGAGCTTCTCCGGATACAGATATCCGACCACATAGCTGGAGCTGTTGATCGCTATATGCAGCAGGATTCCCGGCAGTACAGAATCATACCGATATGCCAGATATCCCAGCACCAGTCCCAAGATCACCGCATAGGTTCCCTGCACCAGATTCATATGATACACACCAAATAATACCGCCTGTATCACAAAAGCCACCTGCCACGGAACCGCCCGGCGCATCATCCGGAAGGTCAATCCGCGGAATATGATCTCCTCACCGATCGGTGCCAGAAGACAGATACTGATGATCATCCAAATGGATTCATTATCCATAGCATTCATAACCGCCATGTAGCTTTCAAACAAAGAAGGGAACTTCTCAAACAGTATTTCCAAAAACATACTGATGCCGACCTGCATCAGGATACCGGCTATTACGATCAGAATGATCCTTGCAGGCCTCAAGATCTGCTTATAGCTTCCGGTCTGCTTTCCCTTGCAGAACATCAGATAATACCATAGGACAAACACAAGATATCCGATATAAGTAACAAACATCAATACAGAATAAATGGTGCTTGCCTGAAATTCTGTAAGCAGCCGGTTCACATCTGTCAAGATTGAGCGATCAATCTGCGCCTGCTGCACTGCAAATACAGCCATCCCAATATAAGTAACAATGATCTGCCACATGATGACTGCAAAAAAAGGAGTCAGCCCAAGGAACAGCCAGCCGATACTGCCACGCTTGTTATCACGATCCATATCATATCCTCCCAGAATACATAAGCTTACTGCATAAGCAGCGATCACCAGATGTCGGCTCTCACGCAAGCGTGGAGCCGCCGCTTATGCGTTCATTATACCATCTCGCCTGACGGCTCGATGGAGTTTCTCGTCAAAGTGTCGCTTGCGCCAGCGCAGCGACACCTTTCCTCGTATTATACCATATCCCTATACATAGAAACAAGGAACATCGGAAAATATCCAATGCTCCTTGCAATATTCTCTATACGGAAAAATTCTGATCAGTCTAAGATCACCAATTCCTTGTAGAACTCGGCATAGTCTTTACGACCATCTTGTGTAAATGCGATGGCACTCCTGGGATGCTGGTTTAAGAGACCGGTCATTAAGTACTGCAGATCATATCCCCAAACCACACCTTCTTCTCTTAATTTATTCATATGCTTATCAATAAACTGTACGACAGGATAGATGTTGTACTTTGGATTACGAAGGAAACCGATCAGGGATTCCATATAGCAGTTGCCGGCTCCACGTCCCATTCCGGAATAGGTTGCATCCAGGTAATCCACGCCATCGCCGCAGGCTTCGATCGTATTGGCAAACGCAAGCTGTTGATTGTTATGTGCATGCATACCGAGCTTCTTGCCATATTTGGACGCAAACTCCATGTACAGATCCGTAATACGCGCGATCTGCTCCGGATACAGCGCTCCATAGCTGTCTACAATGTAGATCACGTCAACCGGTGACTTTCCGAGCATATCCAGCGCTACCTTGATATCTCCCTCCTGACCATTGGAGATCGCCATAATATTACAGGAAGTCTCATATCCCTTCTTCACTGCATCCTCGATCATATCGATCGCCGTCGGCATCTGATTTAAGTAGGTCGCAACCCGGATCAGATCTATCGGGCTTTCCTCCTTCGGAAGAATATCCTGCTTGTAATCGCAGCGTCCGACATCTGCCATAACGGCAACCTTTAAGTCGCTGTTGTTCTCTCCTACGACCGCCCGAATATCCTCGTCGTTACAGAACTTCCACTTACCAAAAGCATCCACATCGAACATTTCCTTCGAAGCCTTATAACCAAACTCCATATAATCAACGCCCGCGCGTACATTCGTCTTATATAGATCACTTACGAATTCATCCGTAAAATAGAAGTTGTTCACCAGACCGCCATCCCGAAGCGTGGCATCCACAACCTTGATACTCTCTCTGTACTCCATCAATTTTGATAGTTCTTTCATGTTATCTTGTCCTCCTATAGACCTTCACGTATTCATCACTCCTATACTATACTAGACTCTTACCAAAATTACAAGCATTATTTTTTATCGCACTAAAGTATTAACGTGGTAAAGTGAATTCTGTATAATTTTCTTCTGTTCAAGAACACCAGCCAAGTCTTTTTTGGATTATTCCATATCTTTTGGGGAATAAAAACCATTTCTTTTTTGAGAATAAAACTATTGACAAATAAGAATCACCTATGCTATAGTATCACTTGTCGTTAAGACATAAGCGCGAGTGGCTCAGTTGGTGGAGCACGACCTTGCCAAGGTCGGGGTCGCGGGTTCGAGTCCCGTCTCGCGCTCTTTTTAGTTTAAAACCTTATACAGGGACGAGAAACCGCAAAAAAATAACCCCCTAAGGAGTTATTTTTTTTGATCTAATAATACTTCAAATTCCTCTACCGGAATCGGTCTCGAGAAATAGAAACCCTGCGACACATTACATCCCCGCTCATGCAGGAAGTCCGCCATCTCCTTCGTCTCGACACCCTCTGCCACGATATCCAGTCCGATATCATTTCCCATAGCGATCACATGACTGACGATCTTCTTACCGTGATCACTTTCCATACAGGCATCCAGGAACATCCGGTCCATCTTCAGAACATCAAACGGTGTATCCTTCAGCATACAAAGGGAAGAATAGCCAGATCCGAAATCATCCATCAGCAGCGTGAAACCGGCATCCTTGAAATCCTTTGCATTCTGGATCGTTTCTTCATTTTCTGCCGTCTCCGTGATCTCAATTTGAAGCAGATTCTGCGGAATCTCGTATTTCTTGATCAGCTCCTGAATATATTCAACAACATTGCTGCGGTTTAAGTATGATCTTGATACATTCACGGAAATCGGGATTAGTCTCCGTCCTTCCCGTCTCCAGCGGTCAATGATCTTGCATACCTCTTCCCACATGAATTGATCTAGCTCTAATAGAAATCCATTTTCTTCAAAGACCGGAACGAACTCTGCCGGCGGCTTCATATGTCCTTCCGAATCAATCCAGCGAACCAGTGCCTCCGCCCCGATCATGGTCGCCTCTTCTCCGTCATACGAATATTTCGGCTGCAGATATACCTCAAATTCATGATTCTGCAAGGCCTCATCCTCGATCTCCTCCACAGCACCGGACTTCACAACCTTCTCTAAGAGGCTTTCCTCGAAGAATGCCACCTTCTCATGCACGATATTCTTTGCATGTTCTCTTGCAAGACCGGCCTCGTCCCCGCTTTTCCGATACCGGATATCCGTGCCGTCCACGATCTTCACACCGAAGGACATACTGAACCGGATATCGCCGCACCGATGAAGACGGCTATCCAGTAATTCAATAAAATCAAGCAGTTCCTCCCTGCTGTTGTAATAGGTTACGATCTCATACAGATCGCCGGCCATACGGGAATAGAGATGGTTGTCATCACATAATACCTTCAAGGTATCAGATATATACTGCAGGATACGGTCGCCCGCATCCACGCCATAGATCTCGTTAATATAACGGAATTTCCGGACATCGAACTGAATATAGGCATATTTCCGATCCGGGTGCTCTGCCTGGAATCTGGCAACCCGCCGGATAAAGACCGCCGGATTCTGCTCATTGGAGAATTGGGACAGAATCTCCCGTTCATCCAGCTCATGCGTCCGCATCTCCCGGATCTTACCCACATAGGCAACGATCAGACCGTTCTCATCCTTCTCTAAGAATACGACAAGATGATACAATTTGATCTCCCCGTTGCAGTCCTCCATATGAATATGCGTCTCCAGCTCATCCATATGAATATCTTCCCGGCACCCCTGCACCATACGTTCATACAGGTTCACCATCTTCCCCATATCTTCCGGAGCGATATACAGACCATTATATAAAGCAACCAGAATATCCTTATTCTTTCCGGACAATTCCTTCGGCAGACACTGGTTCTCCTCTATATAACATTCCTTCGTCTTCAGATCACCGTAGAAATAGACGGCATCCCTGTGATTGACCCTGACATCTTTGAATTTGTTGATAATCCCCTGTTCCATTCTATTAATACATTCTCCTGCTATGCATTGAATTCTGTTATTCCTGCCATTCACATTCCGCTAAGCACTTCTTAAAAAGATGAAATATATCATGTCAGCCTTCTTCGCGTCTCCCCTGCTGATACTACCGTATCTCCTTCATACCGCCCATATAAGGCTGCAGAGCCTCCGGAATCTTCACACTGCCATCTTCCTGCAGATTATTCTCTAAAAATGCGATCAGCATTCTCGGCGGTGCAACAACAGTATTATTCAAGGTATGGGCAAGATACTTGTCCCCATTTTCATTCTTCACACGGATCTTTAACCGGCGGGCCTGCGCATCCCCTAAGTTCGAGCAGCTTCCCACCTCAAAATACTTCTTCTGTCTCGGCGACCATGCCTCAACGTCAATGGACTTCACCTTCAGGTCAGCCAGATCACCGGAGCAGCATTCCAGCGTACGAACCGGAATATCTAACGAACGGAACAGATCCACTGTATTCTGCCACAGCTTGTCAAACCACATCGGACTATCCTCCGGCTTGCAGATCACGATCATCTCCTGCTTCTCAAACTGATGGATCCGGTAGACTCCGCGCTCCTCTAAGCCGTGCGCGCCCTTCTCCTTACGGAAGCAAGGGGAATAACTGGTAAGGGTCTGCGGAAGCTCTGTCTCATCGAGCATCGTATCAATGAATTTACCGATCATAGAATGCTCACTCGTACCGATCAGATACAGGTCTTCCCCCTCGATCTTATACATCATGGCATCCATCTCCGCAAAGCTCATAACACCTGTTACAACGTCGCTTCGAATCATAAATGGAGGCACACAGTATGTGAATCCGCGATTGATCATAAAATCTCTTGCATAGGCGATCACTGCGGAATGCAGTCTCGCAATATCTCCCATCAGATAATAGAAACCGTTGCCGGCAACACGGCGGGCGGCATCTAAGTCAATGCCATGGAATTTCTCCATAATCTCTGTATGATATGGAATCTCAAAGTCCGGAACAACAGGCTCACCAAACTTCTCAACCTCCACATTCTCGCTGTCATCCTTACCGATCGGTACAGACGGATCGATCATATTCGGGATCACCATCATGATCTTCCTGATCTTCTCCTGCAGCTCTGTCTCTTTCTCCTCTAACTCGGCAAGATGCGCTGCTGCATCCGTTACCTTCTTCTTAACCTCTTCTGCCTCTTCCTTCTTGCCCTGTGCCATCAACGCGCCAATCTGCTTCGAGATCCGATTCCGCTCAGCGCGGAGCTCATCTGCCTCCTGCTGGGTCTTACGGCTCTGGGCATCCAATTCTATCACTTCATCTACCATCGGAAGCTTGCTGTCCTGGAATTTCTTCTTGATATTCTCCTTCACAGCATCCGGATTCTCTCTCAAAAACTTGATATCTAACATAATGTCCTCCTATATTACAGCGGCATCCCGCATAATGCTTTACATACCTGCCATTAGTGTATAGCATTTTACCAAATGTTGCAAGCAGTATTTCCTATGTCTTATCATAAAACGACGGCTCCCTTACAAGCAAGAGAACCGCCGCATCAAATCCACAAAGACTTCCTGATAGACATCCTCCGCATCCTGTAAGGAAGAGGTGTTAAGAGCAGCTACACGGCGGATCATACTTCCATATTTCTTAACAACCTCTTCTAAATCCACTTGATAGTTTTCTTCCGTACTCATTCTGTCATCTTCTTAAGGCATATAGGTAATGTATATGTACCGCAGTTCCCCCTTTTGGAACTCGAAGACATAATAGCTGTTGCTATAATACTTCTCAGATTCCTTCTCATAGGTGTATTTATCTGTATAGAAACCGTTATCCCCATCATAATGATAGTAATCATCCGGTTCACCTGCCTCTGCCTCCAACTCCTCCATCGTCATATTCAGCGGAAAATTAAAACCCAGAATATTCTGTTCCTTATCCTGATTCACCGGGAGATAGACCTCGTTGATATAGCACTCTGCAATCGTTTTATTATCTCCGGTATCATTAAAGCTGTACACCTGAGCGGTATACCATTCTGCAAGATCTATAATAAATCCCTGTGACTGATAATTCGGATTCAAATTATTACCTGCGTTAGCCAGATCATTTTCATCAAACGGAACACCATCATCGATCATTTCCTGTAAGGTAGTCTGTCCCAAAACATACTTCTTACCATTCACATAGAAACACATATCATCAAAATCCACATACTCACCATCACCAACTGCCGCCATACTTCCGGCGCCATCCGGTGCTCCTGTATCCGGAATATCCTTATCAGCTTCCGATTCTGCCTCATCGGAAGTATCTCCTGTTTGAGATGTATCCGATTCCTCAGTCTCTTCCTCTGTTCCATCCGTATTCACAGCCGATGCAGTTTCTTCCGTTGCAACCGATACGGCAGTATCCTCCGATTCTGTCATCCACACGTCGGACTCATAATCTCCAGATCGTCCTCCGATGCCACATGCCGTTAGACCTGCTGCCATACAAACCACCGCTGTCATACATATCATCTTTTTTGTCCACATATTCCTCATTCTCCTTTGATCATAATTGACACAGAATCCGGTTTCATATCTATGTCTACTAATAAAGCGCAGGATGAATGAAAAAGGTTTCAAATATTTTAATATCTATATTTTATATCACATTCTTGCTGGATACACAATCGAGTATGGGACAGAACCCCTACTCAATCCGATAATGATATCCACATCTCGCCTTGCGGCTCGATGATGGATATTCGCCGAATGGAAATGTTTGCATCCAAGCATGCACATTTCCACCCGGCTCATTATCTTCACAAAAAAAGTGTCCGGATGATTACCGATCCGAACACTTTAATCTATTAATACAAATAAGCTTTTCAATTACCGTCTGATCTTGAAGATCCTGACTGCTCCTGCAAGACTGATCAGCATCATGCCGAATAACAGACCGATCGAACCTGCAGCATCCCCTGTCTTCGGAGACGCATTTTTCCCATTATTATCCGAATTCGCTGCTGCTGTAGTCGTCGCATCAGAGGTAGAGGCAGCAGTGGTTGCTGTGGTCGTTGCTTCTGTTGTGGCTGTTGTAGCTGTTGTTACCGTTTCCTGCACATCCTCTGCGATCACATAAACCGAAAAGCTGTCTACCGGTACCTGTAAGCTGCCATCAAAGGTTCCGGTCTGTGTATAGACCTTCTCATACTCTCCATCGTCTTTGATATGATATACCACCGGATGGGTAAAGCCCTCCAGACCATCCAGATACAGATTCACAGAGCCCTTCGGTTCAACCTCATCCGTATTTCCTTCGATCAATGCAATATCCATTACCATGGTCTTATCGGATTCCGGTAACTTATCAAGAATCTTCTTCTCATCTGCCGCTCCAAGCTCGCGTACCAGCGGATGTGTATCCTCCGGAAGATTCTTCTGCGATACATCGATCAGAAGTGCCTGATCATCAACAACCGCTGTTGTTCCAACGACATCCTCACTATGTAACTTACGTGAGGTCATAACATAGCAGTATTCCTCATCATAGACCGCAACCTCATCGAAGCCCTCCAACAAGGTAACTGCATCGGACACAAAGCTTCCTTTATTTACGATCTGTCCCGCTTTGGCAGCTGCACCATACTCCCACGTCTCCGGCTGACCATAATCCTCAACACTCACGTCGTCCGCATAGAATACACCCATGATCTTACCACTGATCGTGGCATCTCCCTTATAGGACTTATTTAACTGCACAAATCCGACATTTCCGTTTATGACAACCCTGGCTCCGGTGCTATCCTCCATAAACAGGATATTACCATCCGCATCTCTGTCATATGCAAATGCTTCCCTTTCGTCATCATAATCAGTATGAAATGCATTCTCCATCAGCGTTAATTCGCCGGTAATATTCCCATTTACCGTCATCGATCCTTCTGTCGTTATTGCCCAGTACAGATCCGTATTGAAAGTATGAGCGACCTCATTATCCTGCACCGATACGATATCATCCGGTGTCGGAAGTGCATCTACTTCAGCTGTCGTTCCATATACAAGGAACAGATACGGGTCGCCAAAGTCCATCGTTACCCAGGTTCCCCGCGGCGAAACCAGATAATTCTGATAGAAGTCCGTAGACAGGATTGGGAACCCGTCCTCATCATATTTTCCGACTATACGCGGTTCTCCTTCTTCCAGTGTTCCGATTATATTATTCGGCATCAATTCCATATCATCATAATAATACGCCTTACCCTTCATGGTATAACCGGCACGTGCCGGCTCCGTATAGGTAGTGGTACACGGAATCAGATCTACGAACTCACCAAGCCCTGTGATCACTCCCCGTCCATCAATATAACCGGTATTTGCAACATTTGCAGCATACGAATCTATGTTAAAATCAAGGTCGCCTTCTGCAGAACAGGTAATCAAGCCGGTACAATGATTAATGAACACAGAGCTATTATCGAAATCAGATCCAACTGTTAATGCCGTCGGAGTATATCCCCCCAGTCTTTCGCCTGTATGATTCGTAAGAACCAGATTGCCACCGCCTTCAATGGTCAGACTGTTCGGAATCTCTATTCCATCACTATCGTTCATAATGATGGTACTGTCACTCTCCACCTCCAGGATCATCGGTCCATGATAAGCATATAGATCAAATGGAGAAGAATCCCCCTCATACTCAAAACCGCGAAGAACAATTCGATGATCTCCATTGACATAAGCAACTACCCATTCATCATTCTCGCCACATGAATCAAAATCATGAGTCGTCTCGTCATAAGTGAAAAAACAGACCTCATCCGCTGCTGCGGGATCGCCGGTTTCCGGAACAATCACCAATCCATCTGTGTTGACCTCCAGAACTTCTATGCCCGAAACCGCTTGTACCGTCACAGCCTGTAATGGCAGCATACCTAACAACAGCAGACTGCTGACTGCCATCGACAGAATCCGGCGGCCGATACTTCCGTGTCTCTTGCCTCTCATACTATTCATACACATCCTCCTATCTGATATATCCGTGAACAAAACATTCACTGTGATATAGCATCTCGACTATCGTCTCGATGAGCTTTCTCGTCAAAGTGTCGCTTGCGGGAGCGCAGCGACACCTTTCCACGTATTGTAGCATATAGAAGTCTGGCTTTGGTACGCTCCCGGCAGACACTTCTCTTTTTTCAGAAGACAGAGCATACGATCACCGCCCGATCATTATAGAATTGGCAAAGATCATCATATAGATCTACTCATTGACTATGATTTCAATATCCTCCCTGAGATTCAGTCCCCGGACCGCCGCCTCCTTACCGGAATCAAGGAAGATCATGCGCAGATTCTCGCAATCCTCTAACGGAGACAGATCCTGAACCGGAGCATTCGTAATATCTATGATCTCCAACTCCGACAGATTCCGGATTTCCGAAATATCCTCCACAGAGGTATAAGAAATACACAGATAATTCAAATACGGATAATTCCGGATTCCGGTAATATCCCTGCATTTTTCTGATGCCGTAATATCCAGATTATCCAGCTTGGTCAGATCTTTAATCGCATGAAGGTCTTCCAGATCGCTTTCAAATAATCCCACCATACGCAGATTACTTCTATGATCAATCTTGGCGATCGTTTCCGAATCCGCCTTCCCGATCATCAGTCGTTCCAGGTATTCCAGATCATCCAGAAAATCATAATCAATTGGTGGATTATCTGTAGTATCCAGATAGGTGATCGGCTTTCCCCGAAGAACATCCAGCGAATGGATATGTGTAGTAGATATCCTCAGGACCTGCAATTCCTCTAATGGTTCTAATGCTTCTGTCTCCGTGATCGGATTGTCAATGACCGTTAATGTCCGGAGATACGGGCAAGCCTCGATCCCATCCAAAGTCTCGAGTTGATTCTTCTGTATGCTCAACCGGCTAAGTACATCATGCCCTTGTAGAACAGAAAGATCATAGAGTCCCTGATTATCCAACACAAGCGTCTTAAGATTCGGAAGTTTCTTAAGATCCGACAAATCCTGTGTTACCGTCTGACGGGGCGAATTACCGAATTCCGACCAATAGGTATCATGATATTCCTGATGTGCCTCCCAGCTTGTAAACACCTGATCTCCACACAGGATCAAAGTTGTTACCTGTTCAAGATCAGATTCATGCACGGGCACTCCGTCTTCCAGTTCCAGACTTCTGCGAACTGCCTCTTCGATCTGCGCATTTGCGAACTGATAATTCTCATGCTCATATTGATATCGTGAATACATATAAAGTCCGGTTCCGATCACGATCCCCGCGCATAACAGAACACCGGCGAGCTGTGCAGCAAGTGTCCGCCGTCTTCTTGATGTATGAAGAAGACACGTCAGCTCACTCATCAAAGACGATACCGAAGCATATCGATTCTTCGGGTCAAATGCCAGACATCGATCGATCACTCTCCGGTATTCTTTCGGAAGCTCCTGCCACTCCCTGCATCTGGTCGTATATCCACCGGTAAGCATATATAAGAATAAGACGCCCAAGCCGTATATGTCCGACCTCACACTGGTCTGGGAATAGCCAAACTGTTCCGGTGCAGCCGTAATCCTTGTTCCGACATAGATCGTGTCATATACACCGTCCATTTTATATTCTCTGGCAGTGTCCAGATCGATCAGGCAATAGGTTCCATCTTCTCTCTTCATGATATTCTGTGGCTTAATATCACGATGAACAATGGGCGGATCCGCCTTGTGCATCTGCCGGATGATCTCACAGACCGTAAGCATTGCCTGCACTGCCTGCTTCTTCTCGTACACACCCTTTTTCTCTATTAATTCTTCAATCGTATGGCCCTTGATATATTCCCGTACCAGATAAGCCGTCCGGTTTTTATAAAAATAATCAAATGCATTCGGAACCTGACCTCCTTGCATTTGACACAGCAGGTCATACTCACGCTTTAAGAAATCTGCATGAGCGCCATGACGGCATTTTAAGATAAATAACTGTTGGGACTTCTTGTTTCGAAGTAAATAGACTTGTTTTTCTTCAGAATATTTCAGACAAGATACAATCTGATAATCCTCTGCCAATCGTTCAGGCAAAGAATCCTCCTGATAGAACTGCTTCAGGGCTGCATCTGCTGACCGGAGTCTTGTATGACCTTGCTCCTTCTTTTTCTTTTTGCGACCCATATTACACCTCATTACTTCTTCTGATCATATGATGCGAACATATTCCGTGATCAGATTAAGGAACGTTCTTCAATCGACTCCAGAAAATCATTCGTATCGATCAGATGAAAGCCTTGTGATATACAACATAGGATTGCTGCATCCCTGCGTACCTTCGGATATAGAATACCGGTCTGTGCCAATACCAGCATATGCTGGATCTCATCAATATCACAGTTCATGGCAAGACCGATCCGGATTACGCTATCCCTGGATGGCATCCGATCTCCGCTGAAGATCTGATAGACATAGCTCTTACTAAGAAGCGAGATCCTTACTACATCCGTCACAGAGAAGCCATGTTTATCCAAAAGACTCTGTAGATAATCCTGAAGAGTCACATAATCCGACACTTCATGATTCAACATGATATCACCGAACAATTTCGGAGATGTCTTCACCAATTCCATTAATTCCTTCGTGTTTTTTAATTCATCTTCCTGCAGCATGATCTCTTCTCACTTCCATCATGAACATATACTATACGGATTGTTCCTGTCACTCTGTCATAACCCTTCTGAAACCATAGAAATAATATATGATTCCATAACAGACATAGAGCGCCAATGTAATTCAAACAAGTATCTCTGCGATTACATGGCACTCTTTATATCTTATCATGAATTCCGTTTTTTGAGGTCTGCTGACAGCAGACAACTGATTCTCTATGACTGTTTCTGCTTACGCCGGCTCATCCGCACCGATCACAAAGCTTAATTCCGCCTGGGCTGCCACCTTATCACCAACCTTGGCAACCGCCTTGCCGAAGCCGATCGGTCCTTTTCGTTCCGTGATCTCACAGTGCAGGGTCAGTACATCTCCCGGCGTAACCTGCTTGCGGAAACGGGCATTCTTGATTCCACCGAAGAATGCGATCTTCCCCTTGTTCTCTTCTTCACAAAGAATGGCAACTGCACCTACCTGTGCCAATGCTTCAATGATCAACACCCCCGGCATCACATGCTGCTGTGGAAAATGACCGCAGAAAAACAATTCATTGACCGATACACATTTGATCCCCGTCGCGCTGACTCCCGGCTCACACTCCGTAATCCGGTCCACTAACTGGAACGGATACCGATGCGGGATGATTTCCTGAATCTGATTTGAATTAAGTTCCATCATTTACTCCTCCGTATAATGCTTAAAGCATACCGTAGCATTATGTCCGCCGAAGCCTAAGGAATTGGAGATTGCATATTCCACCTGCACATTCCTTCCTTCGTTCGGAACAATATCCAGATCGCACTCCTCATCCGGAACCTGATA
>CACZRT010000013.1 GCA_902783585.1 uncultured Lachnospiraceae bacterium
ACCTGCGACCAAATGTCACCGAAAGTATTTCGGAAGCATTTACCGGAACTTCTTTATGAGATTACTACATGGATCGCATCGGAACATACCTATACGGTGCGGTTTGCGATCAAGATGCTAATGGAGCATTATCTGGAGAATGCATTCGATCTTCGATATCCGGATCTGGTGTCGGCTGTAATCTCTGAAGAGTATTATGTGAATATGATGATTGCGTGGTATTTTGCGACGGCACTTGCCAAGCAGTATGATGCAGTGCTTCCGTATCTGACAGAACATCGGCTGGGGAAATGGGTACACAATAAAACGATTCAGAAGGCAATTGAGAGCTATCGGATCACCCCGGAGCAGAAGGAATATTTGCGGGGATTGAAGGTGTAATATATTGTTACTATCCACAGTCCTCCACGCAAGCCACAGACCGTATGCTTCGCATACATCGCAACTTCGTTGCTTATGTCTGTGGCTGTGTGTGGAGTTCCTGCTTCGCAGTTCGAATACCAATGTAAGCATCTTCTTACGTGCAAGCACGACGAATATGCTTACATTGATATTCAGACTGTGAATAATAACAATATATTTCATATTTTTGTTTTCAATCAAATAAAATAATGCTATAATGGGCGCATAAGCGACGTAATTGGGCAGGCGCCACGACATTGGAGACAGCTTACGATTGTATGAATATTAAAAAGGAGTTAAGTGAACTGATATGAAGAACAAAGAGTATCCATATTATGATGTTCCCGAGATGTCTGACTTGAAGGAAATGGTCTGGAATAAGGCGAAGACCATGCCAAATAAGACTGCATTTGTCTATCCTTGTGAGTCGGGTGAGATGAAGAAGACATATCAGAATCTGAAGGATGATATCAATGCATTTGGCACATGGATGTATTCGGAGGATATTAAGGGAAAGCATGTAGCGATCATCGGTGAGAATTCGTATGAATGGCTGGTCGCATTTCTGGCAGCTGCCAATGGTGGAAATGTGGCAGTTGCTATCGATAAGAATCTTCCGGAGGAGGAGCAGATCGCACTGGCTGATATCGGTGAGGTAGAGTTATTCATGGTGACCGACAGTCATGTGGATAAGGTTAAGCATGGCCTGAAAGACGGAGATTCCCGTAAGGTCTATGATCTGATCGATTTTAACGCGATGCTGAAAAAGGGCAGAACGCTGATCGCTCAGGGGGATACTGATTTTATCAATTATGAGATCGTTCTGGATCAGACAGCGGCAATCCTGTTCACTTCCGGTACCTCCGGCGTGAGCAAGGGCGTAGAGCTGACACATCGCAGTATGGCATATGATGTGGTACATACCAGTATGCTGTACCAGCCGGATCTGGATGGGGGTGTGGTTGCAATCCTGCCGTTCCATCACGCATTTGGCCTGGTGGTTGCCATCTTCATGGTTGTGAATTATGGTGTGCCGATCTATATCAATAAGAAGATCAAGCAGATCAAGAAGGATATGGAGGAATTCCAGCCGCAGCTGATGTTCATGGTGCCGATGTTTGTAGAGTTCTTCCACAAGCAGATCTGGAAAGAGATCGAGAAGAAGGGGAAGACGGCAGTGTTCCGTCAGTTGATGAATACGACAGATGCCTTACTTAAGACCGGTATTGATGTTCGAAGCAAGACCTACAAGACCGTACAGAATGTATTCGGCGGCAAATTGACCGAGATTATCTGTGGCGGTGCAGCCTTGGATCCGATGTATGTGAAGGATTTCCGGAGCTGGGGTATTGAGATCCTGAATGGCTACGGTACTACCGAATGTTCACCGGTTGTAGCTGTGAACCGGCCGCATCACCGCAAGGACGGAAGTGTCGGCAAGCTGGTTCCGGGTGTTAAGGTGAAGGTGACAGAGGATGGCGAGATCGCATTTAAGGGTGATCTT
Source organism: uncultured Lachnospiraceae bacterium (assembly GCA_902783585.1). GTDB lineage: Bacteria > Bacillota > Clostridia > Lachnospirales > Lachnospiraceae > CAG-632. The sequence goes on from CACZRT010000013.1 coordinate 1,907, forward strand.
GTTATGAAGGGCTATTATAAGAGACCGGAGGATACTGCAAAGGTATTGATCGATGGCTGGTATCATACCGGAGATCTTGGATATGTAGATGAAGAGGATTTCATCTTCCTGACCGGACGGAAGAAGAACCTGATCATCTTGAGCAACGGCGAGAATATATCTCCGGAGGAGCTCGAGCAGAATATCGCACGCGATAAGGGTGTGCAGGAGGTTCTGGTCTATGATGAGAATTCCAAGATTGTTGCGGAGATCTTCCCGGCAGAGGAATACCTGGGCAATACGGAATATTTTGAAGCGCTGAAGGATAAGGTCAATAAGGGACGTCCGATCTATAAGCAGATCACCAAGGTTCGTCTGCGCGAGGAGGAATTCATCAAGAATGCGTCTATGAAGATCGTGCGTCATAAGAATATTCCGTCCTATAAGGAAGAGGAACGATAAGAGATTCTTGGATGTTCATGCTCGAAGTGATAGAATGACAGAATTATAGAGTAACGGAATTGGATAATGAATACCGAAAGGGCTGTTTCTGTGTGAGGGACAGCCCTTTTCTTAGCGATTTAATATATGTTGATACATTTTCTTTACCGGAAGGGGATAATATTTGATATACTGAGGATAGTATTTTGAAGTGGACAGTATTATGAAGAGGATAGTTTTTGAAGAGAGTAGTATTATGAAGTGGATAGTATTGTGAAATGGGAGGTAGCCGTATGGGAATCTTAGCCGGTTTTATGGTGCCGCATCCGCCGATGATCGTGCCGGAGGTGGGACGCGGCAGTGAGTCGCAGATTGAGGAGACAACGAGGGCTTATGAATATGTAGCGGATCGGATCGCAGAGCTTCAGCCGGAGACGATCATTCTTTCATCCCCGCATTCCATTATGTATGCGGATTATTTTCACATATCGCCGGGCAGGTATGCAGAGGGGAGCTTTGCACGGTTCGGCGCTCCGAAGGTCGCATTTCATGTGGAGTATGATAAGGAATTGGTGGGGGCTATATCGAATCGCGCGTATGAGCATGATCTACAGGCAGGGGTGCTTGGGGAGAAGGACGCCGCGTTGGATCACGGAACGATGGTGCCGTTATATTTTATTACTAAGAAATACAAGGATTTCCGGCTGGTGCGGATCGGATTGTCCGGATTTCCGTTGGATATCCATTACCAGTTGGGGCAGCAGATCAAGGAAGCCGTGAATGATCTGGGACGCAGAGCGGTCTATGTGGCGAGCGGAGATCTTTCTCACAAATTACAGGAGTACGGACCGTATGGCTTTGCGCCGGATGGACCGGTATATGACGCGCGGATTATGGATGTCATGGGACGCGGCGCCTTTGATGAGCTCCTGGACTTTGATGAGGGATTTCTGGATCGGGCAGCAGAGTGCGGACACCGGTCATTTGTCATGATGGCGGGGGCGCTGGATCAGACGGAGGTGGAGATTCAGAAGCTGTCGCATCAGGATGTGACCGGAGTGGGATATGGAATCTGCTCTTATATTGTGAAGAAAAATACGCTTAAGAATAATGATGAGAAAGATGTTGAGGAAAAATCTGAGAATAGAAATGCCGGAACGGAAAAACCTTCAGCGGATGAGACTCTTAAGGAGATAATCGAAGACGGCAAGACAGGAAACCGCGCATTTCTTACGATATGGCAGGAGCGGCAGAAGGAGAAGCTGATGGAACGCAAAGCAAAGGAAGATATCTACGTCAGATTGGCGAGAGCGAGCATAGAATCATATATCCGTGGCGGTAAGGCGCTTGATTTTGAATCGGTAAGAGAATCGCTGATTCAGGTCGGAGGGGC
>CACZRT010000014.1 GCA_902783585.1 uncultured Lachnospiraceae bacterium
CCGCAGCCTTATCACGATTCTGGGGGCAGCGGTCACGGTGACGATCCTGTATGCGCTCCTGAATACCGGCTGGGGTTATTTGCTGCAGTCACGGCGGGAGATGCGGGAGAGTCAGGATTATGAGATGATTCTCTTTACGGAGACGGAGGAGCAGATTCAGTCCATAATTAATGATCCGCTAGTGAAGAGCGCGTATATCGGTCAGTATTTTTCGTATATCGCGGGGGAGGGCAGGATGTACGAGAATGCTCTTTATGTGAATACAGTGAATCCGTACCGGATTGATTCGACATTCGATTCATTAAAGGGCAGATATAACGTGGACGGCAGGATTCATGATGAGCTTGCCTGGACCTATTTGCAGGGCAGTGAAGGCAGTGGGATTGTTGTGATGATCTACTTTTCGGTCATGATCGCATTTATCTTTGCGATTATCGGTGTGGGAATGATCCGGAATTCGATCCAGCTCTGCATGTTCGAGAATATTCGGGATTACGGGAATCTTCGGTGTATCGGAAGCTCTAAGGCGGAATTGAAAATGATCATTTTCATGCAGGGTATGGTTCTGGAGCTGATCGGCATTGCCGCCGGAACGATTCTTGGAACAGCGGTTACAAGCGGGCTCAGTGTGTACTTGAAGAGGTTTAATTGGTTTCATATTGAGGGCGGTTTTCACCTTCTGCCGCTTCTGCTGATCTTAGCGACATTTCTGATTGATCTGTATTTTGCGATGGGAGAAAATGCGAAGCTGGTAACACGGATGACACCGGTGTCGGCTATCCGCGGGGAGTACATGATCCGCCGGGAGAAGATCCGGCGGCATGAGAAAAATATGATCCGGAAACTCGCAGTTAAGATCTTCGGGATGGACGGAGATTATGCATATAAGAGCTTGAGGCGGAGTCCGGGGCGGTTCTTCCGGTTAATAGGAACCATGGTATTCGGGATTGCGGCGGGAATTATGGTGATGATCCTGAGTCACAGCCTGTATGCGATGCTGCCGGAATTCGGCTATTATCAGATGTATATTATGAATACGTTAGACCCTACGGAGCCGATGGAGGCTGTTCAGGGGTCCTTTCCATCGCAGCAGACCTTACAGGAGCTGTCGGATATTCCGGAGTTTACAGAGGTGAAGTCTGCATACAGTGCAATTGGATTCTGCGCTTCTCTGGATGATCTGACGGAGCATTATACGGATAAATATGTGAAGAATCTGGATTATGATTTTGAAGCAGAGAAGAAAGCCGTGGCGGAATGGGCCTCGGATGAAGTATCCCTGGAGGAGCTGGTGGAGGGTATCAATGATCCGAATGGATCGGCGTATTTTCCTTATGGCTATCAGGAGGTTATCGGTTTTCATTGTATCGGTTATGACAAAGAGGATCTGGCAAGGGAGAAGCCGAATCTGGTAGATGGGACACTGGATGTCAGTGATCATGGAGTTGTGCTGATCAATCAGATAGAGGTTGATACTTTTGAGGCGTCAGCAGACAATGCGAATGTATTCATCAGTACCGGAAAAGAAATCGTCGACCAAACAACCTATCAGGTAGGGGATACCATTGATATTGTGGATATCGGGGAATACCACCGCCGGATCGATGGGAAAATGATGGAACTTAATGAAGAGTATACTGCAAAATATCATGCTGTATTAGAAATCGATCCGGAGGATGAGAATCATCGTGTCCTCTCGATTGTACGAGATTATAATTACGCAAAGCTGAAGCTTGTGCTTGAGACATGGGAGGAATTGACCCGGGAGGGCTGCTATAAGACCTATACGATCGAGGGGATTCTGTCAGAGGATCTGAATGTGGAGGATCCTGTATTCTTCGAAGGAGGAAAAGTACCGAAGCTTCTGATGGCGAAGGAGACTTACTATGATTTGACCGGAACGAGCGCGGATGAGCCGACCGGTTTCTTATATCATATGGACCGGCTTCCGCGAAGGAACATGAGCGCGTATACAGATGAAACCACAGGACAGCTGTTGGATGCCGGATATTGGAATGGTCTGATGACTTCGTATTGCGATGTGTCGGATTATCTGGAATCCATTCAGGCTGCGCAGTATCTGAGACGGGTGTTGATCGGAATTATATTGATCGTGGTATTTATCCTGATGGTAGCCGTGATCAATATGATCAATGCGACCTCCAGCAACCTGTATCTTCGCCGGAGAGAATTTGCACAGCTTCGGGTGATCGGCGTGTCGAAGCCGCATTTGACCCGCATGGTGATGTTAGAAGGGGTAATTGCGACGGTGGTGGCGAGTGTGATCGGAATCCTGCTTGGCGCCGCATTCAGCTTCATGATCTATGTGGTACTTCGGGGAATCATGGTTGATTCGGGCAATCCGTTTTATTACTATTTCCCTGTTGGGACAGCA
>CACZRT010000015.1 GCA_902783585.1 uncultured Lachnospiraceae bacterium
ATAGGAAGAATGCAAGAAAAATGCTTGATCGTCTATGTGGTTGACAGGTTATGAGAAGCGGAAGATATCCATGATGACAGAAAGACCGATCCGTAATTGCAATTGGTTGTTCGCATAGAGAAAGGTGGAATACGATGGAGAATGGAATGAATAAGGATGCAGGCAGACCGGGCATCCGGCTGACTACCTTATGCTATCTGGAACAGGACGGAAGCTATCTGATGCTTTACCGGAATAAGAAGGAACAGGATCAGTCTGCCGGTAAATACTTAGGTGTCGGCGGTAAGATGGAGCGGGGGGAAAGTCCGGAGGAATGTGCCATGCGGGAGATTAAGGAAGAGACCGGATATACGGTGTCAGAGCTTGCATTTCGCGGGATCGTGACCTTTATTTCCGATAAGTGGGAGCATGAGCTGATGTTCTTATATACGGCTGACCATTTTTCCGGTACGATGCGGACGGACTGTCCGGAGGGAGAGCTTTGCTGGGTACCTAAGGATGAGGTGCTGTCGCTTCCTGCCTGGGAGGGAGACCGCTATTTTCTTCGTCCTCTGCTTACGGGAGAACAGGATATTCATGTGAAGCTGGTGTATGAGGGGGATCATCTGGTGGAGGCGTATGACCATCTGACGCAAATAGAACTATCGTAAGGGAGGCGTATGATCATCTGACGCGAATAGAATTATCATAAGGTATGAAATCTGCCGGCTGGTCATAGATTATGATAAGCAGATAAATGGAATGAAAGAAAATGATCAGGAGACCGGACAGAGGGTGGATTCCGATCGCAGGAAAGACATGGATCATATGTTATCTTAGCATGGTGCTCTATGTACTTTCCGGCTGTCAGGGAATCCTGCAGAAATCGGATGAAGTGATCGACGCACAACCGGATAGCATGGATTCTGATATGGATCCTAATGAATTAGCACCGGATGAGATGATCGACCTGGACTATACCCTGTGTGACGCAGGAAAGCTTCCGAAGGAATTAACAGCGATCATAGAGAATAAGAAGGACCAGCCGTTTCGCATGTGCTATCAGACCAGAAGCTACACCTATCTTGTGGTTGGATACGGTATTCAGCAGCGTGGAGGCTGCGAGGCTGTGATCGACCGGCTCTATCTTATGCGGGATGGTCTGCATATTGATACGAATCTGGTGGGAGAACGGGGGAGTCAGATCCGGCTGGATGAAGTGACCTATCCTTATGTGGCGATCCGACTTGAAAAAATGGATGTCCCGGTTATATATGAGTAGCCGGTCATTTTTTAAGGCTCTTTGCTTGTGTTTTTGACATAGTTATGATATTATTTACTATATATGAGTATTTATTATAATAATATAGGATGTATTTATGATGTATGCAGAAGAATCCTGGAGTTGTAAGTGATGAATGAGGTATAAGGAGGAGTGGCGATATGGCAGATGGACAGAAGAATGATGGCGGATTCAGTCTTGCAAAGGGAAGTACTTCCATCCTGAAGGGCGTTGATCCTAATAACATTGGTACAACGGGCGTGTTATATACGAATCATACCGGTCAGACCGGTGTGCTGAACGGAAGTGTTGAGCCGAATGTATATAATACGGAATATAATTACGAGAAAGCAAATCCATCGAAGAGTGAGTCCAAGCTGGGAAAGGTTCTTGTGATCATTTTGGTGATCGTATTAATTGGGATCGCGATAGGGGCAGCAGTGATGTATTTTAAGAACAGTGGATTAATCGGATAGAGTATTATATTATGTGATCAAAGGCGTACAATGATTTTTGTGCGCCTTTCTGGGTGTAATAAGGACACGAATAATAGGAGGACAAGCTACAATGAACATGGAACAGAAATCAGTAAGTGCAATTCGGGTGTTGGCAGCAGATACGATCCAGAAGGCGAATTCCGGACATCCGGGACTTCCGCTTGGATCAGCAGCTATGGCGTATGAATTGTGGGCGAAGCATATGAATCATAATCCGGCCGATCCGAAATGGGTCAATCGTGATCGTTTTATCTTGTCCGGCGGGCATGGATCTGCCTTATTATATTCTTTGCTGCACCTCTTTGGCTATGGACTGACCATAGAGGATATGAAGCAATTCCGTCAATTGAATTCTCTGACACCGGGACATCCGGAGTACGGTCATACGGTCGGCGTGGAAGCCACGACCGGTCCGCTCGGTGCCGGAATGGCGATGGCAGTCGGTATGGCAATGGCAGAGAACCATTTGGCAGCTACCTTTAACAAGGACGGTTATCCGGTGGTGGATCATTACACCTTCGTTCTCGGCGGCGACGGCTGTATGATGGAGGGAATCTCTTACGAAGCCTTCTCTCTTGCCGGTACCTTGGGACTTGGTAAATTGATCGTATTATATGATTCGAATAATATATCCATCGAGGGAGATACGAATATCGCGTTCCGTGAAAATGTTCAGCAGCGGTTCCAGGCATTCGGCTTCCAGACCTTATATGTGGAAGATGGAAATGACTTAGAGGCTATTGGCAAGGCAATCGAGGAGGCGAAGGCAGATACCACACGTCCGACAATGATCGAGATCAAGACCAAGATCGGTTATGGCTGTCCGGCGAAGGAAGGGAAGGCCTCTGCGCATGGCGAACCGTTGGGCGTGGAGAATGTCGCAGCTCTTCGCGAGAATCTTGGCTGGGAGATCGCAGAGAGCTTTGTGATCCCGCAGGATGTATATGATCATTTTAAATCCATTGCCGATGAGAATGCCAAGAAGGAAGAACAGTGGAATACCCTGTTTGCGGACTATGCGGCAAAGTATCCTGAAATGAAGGAATTATGGGATGAGTATTATGATGAGGATCGTGGACAGCTTCTCTACGATCTGGATGATTTCTGGGCTGTTCCGGATAAGGCAGAGGCAACAAGAAATCTGTCCGGCAGCCGGATCAATGTGATGAAGGATGTACTTCCGAATCTCTTCGGAGGCGCTGCGGATCTTGCTCCGTCTACGAAGACGAATATGAAGGACGCAGGTGATTATTCGAAGGAGAATCCGTTAGGCAAGAATCTGCATTTCGGTATTCGTGAGATCGCGATGGCGGCGATCGGGAACGGAATTGCTCTGCATGGAGGATTGCGTCCGTATGTATCAACCTTCTTCGTATTTTCCGATTATGTAAAGCCGATGGCAAGATTATCTGCTTTGATGGGACTGCCGCTCACTTATGTACTGACGCATGACAGTATAGGAGTTGGCGAGGACGGTCCGACGCATGAGCCGATCGAGCAGCTGGCAATGCTTCGCGCAATGCCGAATTTCAATGTCTTCCGTCCGGCAGACGCGACGGAGACCTCGGCAGCATGGTATTATGCAATGACGGTGAAGGATGCACCGACCGCCTTGGTATTGTCCCGGCAGAATCTGCCGCAACTTCCGGGCTCCGGACGAGATGCCCTGAAGGGCGGTTACATCGTCGATGATTCTGAGAAAGAGACACCGGATGCTATCATTATCGCCTCCGGCTCAGAGGTCCAGCTTGGAATTGAGGCGAAGAAGCTTCTTGCAGGTGAAGGAATTGATATCCGCGTTGTCAGCATGCCATCTATGGATGTCTTTGAACAGCAGCCGGATGAATATAAGGATCGGATCTTACCGAAAGATGTACGTGCAAGAGTTGCAGTAGAGGCCTTGTCAGACTTCGGCTGGAGCAGATATACGGGCTTGGATGGGGAGATCGTATCGATGCATGGATTTGGCACATCTGCACCGGGAAGCGTGATCTTCGAGCATTTTGGAATTACTGCAGATGCGGTTGTTCAGGCGGTTCGTAAGACGCTGGCTGCCAGATAGAGCATGGATCTCATAGATAGAGATAATATAGATAGAGAAAAAGCTCCGGAATCCTTGGTATTATGGATTCCGGAGCTTATTATTTGTATTCAATATATAATGGCTGATATCACACGGTATTATAATTCTGCTAATGTCTGCAGTGCATTCCGCTTAATGATCGGCGTGAAGTGCTCTGCCATATAATAAGGCATTGCGTAGGATG
>CACZRT010000016.1 GCA_902783585.1 uncultured Lachnospiraceae bacterium
GATTCCTATCTGGTGCATTCTTTTATTGTCTTAATAAGGATCCTATTTCTCATGAATATTAATATCTATATAAATACCAAGAAGCCTAATTCCAATATGAAAGCCGCTATGGAGGAATATGCCAAGCGTCTGTCCGCATATTGCAAGATCAAGCTTAATTATCTTCCGATGCAGCAGCAGAGGCTTCAGGAAATGATCCGCGATACTCTTAGCAGGGAGCATTCCGCTGCTTATCGCATCACACAGGGCACCTCCGATTTCAGTTCGGAGGAGTTTGCAGATCATCTGGATTCCATGGGTATTCAGGGAATCTCCCATATCAGCTTTTTCATAGGATATCCGGAGTGCGAACCTTCCATTCCGTCTCTATCCTTAACTCAGATCACCATGTCGGATATGCTGACCGGCGTCGTCTTGTGCGAGCAGCTCTATCGCAGTTATCGGATCATTTATGATCAGCCTTATCACAAATAAGGATCTGTTCTAACAGCATCACCCTGATCAGCTGATGTGGAAATGTCAACGCGGAATAACTGATCTTCTCATCTCCAAGCCGGACAACAGCATTCGACAGGCCTAACGAACCACCGATCACATAGGTGATCTGCTCATATTCTCCATTCTCTGATATCTTACGCAGCTGTCTGCTCCATTGCTCTGTCTGATAAGTCTTACCATCAATGCATAGAGGGACAACATAGTCCTTGTACTTTGTGGATAACGCCTGTAAGATGCGTCTGCCCTCTATATCTAATATCCTGCTTCGCTCAGCCTCGCTCATATGCTCCTTCGTCTTCTCATCCTCCACCTCAATGATCTGAAGCTGGTGTTTTTTATGAATTTCCTTGATATATTCCTGTATCTGCTCCCGGTAAAATGGCTCTTTTACCTTGCCAACACATATGATCCGGTAATTCAATGTACGATTCTCCTTTATTTTTTACACAATGTTTTTTTTGAATTCATATTTTATTCATATTTATGATATAAGATAAGACCATAGAAAACAGAAATTGATATATCAACATATTGTTTTTTCATAAATCTCTTTTTAGTAATACTAAGCACTCAGGTTCGGCTGGGTGCTTATTTATTTGTTAATTATTATTTTGTTGCAAATCCGCTTGAAATGTATCATAAATCTCTGCTCTCGATCACAAGCAGATTCCCTTCTTCTATGGTAATACAGGCTTGTTCGTCGATAATCTCATTACTGATTCCCCGGCTGACTCCCATCGTACTGTAGATATCCCGGTAATCCCGTTTGCTAAGTACTGCATTCTTTAATGGATAACGGAAGCCGGTCAATGTAATCCCCTTCACCTCATCTGAATATGGAAGTATGGAGACATATTTTCCATGCTGGTCATTCCTTGGAATCACACATTCTCGGTTCACGATCCGGATTCGGTTTGTCTCATCCACAAGCACAGCCCGAACCCCTCTGTCCGCACAAGCTTTTAATAGACCGACATTCGCCAGAACGTGATCCAGACGGCTTCCGGTAGCACCTAACAGACAGATATCCGAGGCTCCTCTCTCAATCGCCTGCACGACAGCCAGATGCGAATCCGAATAATTCTTATCCGCCGGATACTGAATGCTTTCTACGTCTTGGTGACGCAGCAGCTCCTGCAGGAGCTCCGGATCCACAGAATCATAATCGCCAAGAATCAGATCCGGAATAAGGTTAAGCTTGAAGCATGCTTCTATTCCGCTATCAGCAGCGATCAGAAGCTCCGGCCGTCCCTTCGGGTAGATTTGATTGATATAAGAAGAGGCGAACTTCGTCTGAAACCCGCCTCCCGCTATGATCACACATGTATGCATATATAATATGCTCCTATTCCTTTCACAGCAATCATCTGATATTACAAATGAAGTACATATCCTATCTTATGTCTATTTCATCTTCTTCAGGAATTCCTTCACATTCTTATCCGGCTCTCCACGGAAAATAGATGCACCGGATACAATTACATTCGCTCCGGCGTCAATCACCGAAGAGATATTGCTTAAAGTAATTCCGCCGTCAACCTCTATATCCAGATTCACCAGTCCCTTATCCTCTGCAATCTTATGAATCCGCTTGATCTTATCCAAGACTGCGGGAATGAAGGTCTGTCCGGAGAATCCCGGATTCACGCTCATGATCAGTGCCAGATCAATATCATCAAAGATATAATTCAGGATACTGACAGAGCTTGCCGGATTCAAAGCAACACCAGCCTTCATATCCAACTCCCGGATCTTCGTGATTGTACGATGGAGATGTGTACATGCCTCTGCATGAACCGTAACAATGTCTGCGCCGGCTTCTTTGAACTCATGAAGATACCGGATCGGCTCTTCGATCATCAAATGCACATCCAGAGGCTTATCCGTTACCTTACGGATGGCTTCGATCACCGGCATACCAAA
>CACZRT010000017.1 GCA_902783585.1 uncultured Lachnospiraceae bacterium
TCTGAAGAATCCGGCCTGTATCGTCGATGCCAACCATAACAACTCCGGCAAGCAGTGGGCAGAGCAGCCGAGAATCGTGAAGGAAGTGCTTCACAGCATGCGACACTCGGAGGATATCAAGAAGCTGGTGAAGGGCGTCATGGTGGAGAGCTACATCGAGAATGGTAATCAGCCGGTAGACGGCGGATGCTATGGTAAGTCCATTACCGATCCATGCCTTGGGTGGGAGCTTTCCGAGAAGCTGATCTTAGAGGTTGCCGATCTGCTGTAATGGAATAGGATACGTCAGATCAGAAGATATAGAATAGAATCAGCGTCAGCGGAATGATGGAATTTCGCTGGCGTTTTTTCATGCTTGCAAGAACATTTCTTGGAATTGGGTCATGAACGAAGTTCATGATATATTGGGAGATTTGGATTTTTATTATAAGATCTGGTAAATAGCGTTGAACGTTCCATTTATTGCTATTTTTTTAAAAAATATTGTGAGACGGATCAGGCTTCATTTACGTATTATTAGTAGCAGCTGCTTAAAATAACAAAGTGGGGTACGGATGATGTACAATGCACAGGAAAATTACGAATATATGGTAGATACCTACCACGCTCCTTTGTATCGGTTACTATACGGATACTGTCGGAATAAGCAGGACGCAGAGGATTGCGTGCAGACTGCATATCTGAAGCTATGGCAGTGCAAGAAGCAGTTTCTGTCGGAAGTACATGCCAAGAACTGGTTATATCAGGTTGCCGTCAATTGCGCGCGGGATCTGTATCGGCAGAAATGGAGCAAGACAGAGCTGTTGACAGAAGACATCTCTTATATACCGGAGGATATCCCATTTGCAACGGAGGATGCGGTCGTCTTATTTGAAGGACTTGCAGCACTCAGGGAAGAATATCGGATGGTGATCCTGCTGTATTATTATGAGGAATACTCTGTAAAGGAGATCGGCAAGATTATGGATGTTAAGGAAAATACAGTTACTACCTGGCTTGCCAGAGCGAGAGAGCAGCTGCGTTCCGGATTGGAGGAAGAATATGGAGCATAGGATCAAAGAGATGATGGAACAGATTGAGGTACCGGATGGACTTCGTGAAGAACTGTTGAAGATTCCGGATCAGGGTACAGATATGGAGAATAAGCGAAAATGGACTTCGATCGGACGGATCGGCAAGGCTGTGGCAGTGATATTGGGAATTGCGGCAATTGGCTCCGGAACTGTGTTTGCGGCAAGTAAGATGTTGGGAATCCGGGATTTTGCGCAAACACTGCCGGAAGAGGCAGAGCCGTATATTAATACAGAGGTGGCTGTCAGTGATGTAATGCAGAATAATTTGGCGGAAGAGCCGGATGTCACCTCAGATCTCGTGTCATTCCGGGTGAAGGAGACGGTCGCAGATACCAGTAACTGTCTTGTAGTAATCGAGGCGACCTTACAGGATCCGGAGCATTATCTGATGCTCTGGGGAGCCGATGAATATCCGTATCTGGCAGAAAGCGAGAACTTTCCGGCTTCTAATCTGTATGAGGACGCGATGCAGGGGGAGAGTCTTGCGGATTACGCGGATCGGATGAACAAGGAGATTCTCGGGGTATATGTAGATACGGCACGGGACGCTAAGCTTAATCCTATGGGAGATTATGCTGTGGACTCCTTGGATTACAGGCAGGAGGATGCTTCTCATGCCGCGTTCTATCTGAACTGCTCGACATTTCAAATGAATTCGGATCGGATTGTATCAGAAGAGCCAATCTTATATATTACGAATGTCGTCCGGACTTATACGATTGATGGGAATTCTTATACCAGTGAAGAATGTATGAATGAAACAATCACAGTGAATCTGGAGAATGTTGCGGTCAGTGAAGAAACAGCCGTCTATGCATTCCCGGATGAGGCAGAAATGCGGGTAGAGGACAGTTCTGTTCTGGTGAAGAATGTTAGGATTACCAATACAGAATTGGAAACAAAATATACCATGGATGTGGTGAATGAGGATCCGGAAGTGGGCAATATGATCGGCTGGTCTTTGATCCATGATGATGGCAGCTTTTGTCTGCCGGGAACTACCGGAATGGGATCTGCCGGTGTGCCGGATGATCAGGGAGCATTCCGGATTAAAGGCTCTGTTCAGAAGATGGAATTGCCGGATCATGTGAATGTATGGTTTAGCGATCCTTATACCGGAGAGCAGTACATAATATGGAATATTCCGCTTACGGAGGAAGAGTAGGGGATTATAAA
>CACZRT010000018.1 GCA_902783585.1 uncultured Lachnospiraceae bacterium
ATTTTGAAAATGTAATACAATGACTCATGTAAACGTGTAGCAGAGACTGCGTAAATCCAGTTCTCTGATGCACGTTTTTTTGTTGTCCATGACCGGTCCGGCAGAACCGAGAGCGCGGAATCTGATCTTCTCTGCATGGATCAGGAAGGATGGCAGTAAGTAAACATATATCAGAAAGTTGAGGTTAATGAAATGAAACCGGATGCGAATCAATTCTTGGGAACGGAACCGATGGGAAAGCTGATGCGGAAATATTCCATTCCCTGTATTATTTCTCTTTTGGTGGGAGCGTTGTACAATATTGTAGATCAGATCTTTATTGCCAATGCTGCCTATCTTGGATCATATGGTAATGCAGCGAATACCGTTGTATTTCCTCTGACTGTGATCGCACTGGCAATCGCGGTTATGATCGGAGACGGCTGTTGTGCCTTTGTCAGTTTGAGTCTCGGAAAGCAGGAGCCGGAGAGTGCGAAAAAAAGTGTGGCGAATTCCATACTGGCCGTATTACTGGCCGGTATCGTCTTAAGCGCGGTCTATCTGATCTTGGATGATCAGATCCTTACTATGTTCGGAGGCATGGTAAATGAAGAGACATTCCGTCATTCCAAGGAGTATTTCTTCTATATCACATTGGGGATTCCGTTCTATATGTTCGGTCAGGCCATGAATCCGATCATCCGGGCGGATGGGAATCCGCGGTTTGCAATGGTATCTACTCTTGCCGGTGCCGTTGCCAATATTATCCTGGATCCGATCTTTATCTTCGGATGTAAATGGGGAATGATGGGCGCCGCTGTCGCAACAGTGATCGGTCAGGTAATTACCGCCGGACTGGCAGTATGGTATCTGTTCCGGATGCGTTTGATCCGTCCGTCACGGTCAGATTACAGACCGGACAGGATGATATTAAAAAAGACACTGATCTTAGGTCTGACCAGCTTCTTATCCCAGATCTCACTGGTTGCGGCTATGGCGGCGATCAATAATATGATCCGTAAATATGGAGCTATGGATGAGATCTTTGGGCAGGAGCAATACGCTCAGATTCCGATGGCAGTTGTCGGGATCGTTATGAAGTTCTTCCAGATTGTGATCTCCATCGTTGTAGGAATGGCAGCGGGATGTATTCCGATCGCCGGTTATAATGTGGGTGCAGGTCTCAAAGGGCGTGTCAGGGAACTGTTCACTATGCTGCTTCGGGCAGAGGCAATTGTAGGCGGTGTGGCTCTTCTGATCGTAGAGCTATTACCGAAGCAGTTGATCATGATCTTTGGTGCGGCGAATGAAAGCGTCTATTATACAGATTTCGCGATGAAGGCGTTCCGAATCTATCTGTGCATGATGGTATGTGCCTGTGTGAATAAAGCATGCTTTATCTTTCTTCAGGCTATGGGGAAGGCTTTGGAATCAACCCTTCTGTCCATGGTTCGGGAAATCGTGTTCGGCGTTGGATTCGCACTTGTTCTTCCTATATTCTTCGGATTAGACGGTGTATTATATTCTATGCCGGTGTCTGATCTGCTGACCTTTGTGATCGCCTGTATATTGATACGGAAGACATATCGGGAGCTTAACATTCCGGAACAGGAGGCGTCAAGGATAATGCAAACAAATTGATTTTTATAATCTGACATGGTAAGATAAGATTATATATGGAAGATCGGATTAAGCAATTGGAAAGTGTAAACAGTGTATAAGAATCTAATTCGGTAATCTTACTATGGAGGAAGCTTGTTATGGATATCCGCGGCAATCAGGAGAATCGTAAAAAGCTGAATATTCGGATGTTTACCACGTCTATACTGGTTGCATTGATGACGATCGTATTCATTGGTATCATTCTGACAACTCATCGTAAGATGATCCATGTGACGAAATTGGAATTGATCCCGATGGGATGGTTTTATGCTTCGGAGGAAATGACACATTCGGAGTATCTGAAGGATGAGAATAAGAAAGTGTATGTGCTTTCCGCCAGTCATGAGATCACGGAAGAGATGCGGGGAAGAACACTTTCTTTCCGTACAGATGATTCTTTTGTTGATGTATATCTTACGGAGCAGCCGCTTAATATCCTGCATTCCGATCTTGGCATCTATGAGTCGGATTGTATCTATCATTTCGGTGATATACCACATTTCGGGGACTCTCCCGGAACTTATACACATTTTGTACTTATTCCGGATCACGCTACGGGAACCATTACGGTGCGCGTGGAAACACCTTATAAGAATAAGTTTTTGAGCAATTATGATTTTTATATAGGTTCTCAGAATGAATTGCTGTATGGCTTTTTGGAACGGGATAGCTTTGTGTTCTTGTCAGGTCTGCTGATTCTGGTCTTTGGCTTTGTGCTGTTATTTATCTATGCGATCAGCTGGGCGGAAGGCACCCGCAACAAGCAGTTATACTATCTGGGACTGTTATCTCTGGTATTTGCCTGCTATACGAACTGTCCGTTATTTGTGAATCATTTTGTCGTTCAGAATCCGGAAGTGCAGTATTACTTGAATTATTTCTCCCTGTTTTTACTTCCGCTCCTTGCGATCGCTTATTTTATCAATGTTGTTAAAGGATTGAGGCTCTATGTGGAGTATTTTTGCTTTGTAGCGTTGATCCTGATCCTCTCTTTGCTGCATTTTACCAGTGTTGCAGATTATACGAGAACGATCAAGGTGTTTATTATTTCATTAGGAGTATTTGCTGTCAGTCTGATCGTACAGATTACAATTAACATAAGAAATGTGCGCAGAAGCGACCGGATCGCGTTGATCGCTCTGCTTCTCTTCATGATCGTGAATGTGATCGTATATACCTTTGGAACAACTCTTGGGAATCAGTCCTTTATCACGAAGATGGGCTTCATGATGTATGTGATCTATGCGCTGCTCAGTGGTTTGCGGCAGGTATTGCAGACGGTATATAAGCAGGGCGAGAATAAGCAGCTGGCGGAGCTGGCATTCACGGATAATCTGACCGGTGTCGGCACGCGGTATGCGTTGGAGCGGGATGTGAAGGACGCAGCGCTTGACCGGATCCATATTGTATCCTTTGATCTGAATAATCTGAAGTATTACAATGATACCTTCGGTCATGAGCGGGGCGATGTTCTGTTAAAATGCGGCGCGGAGTGTATCAAGCGTGTGTATGGGAATGTCTATCGAACCGGTGGGGATGAATTCATTGTTCTGCTTCGGGATCAGACGGATGAGGTTCTTGATCAGCTGCATGAGACTCTGCGTAAGGAAATGGAGGCGTACAACAAGGATGAGCATGAAGTGAAGTTGGAGATGGCGAGCGGATATTCCGGTTATGAGGAGGGCGATGACTCCTATGAGGATATCATGCGCCGGGCGGATCACAGGATGTATGAGGAGAAACGCGCCATGAAAGAGCAGTAGTTATAAACGCAGACTATAACAAGCAATAGAATATATATATTAGCGTTATTTTTGTCGCAAAGTTATAATCCATTTAAAGTATGAAGGCTGTGATTTCAGCAGAAAGTGTGGAGGATATGGGTTATAGTTTTGCGACAAAGTGCGTATATGGGAATAAGGATGCTTTGAAGGAGCCGACGGGAGCAATCAGCTTCCCGATCTATCAGACGGCGACGTATGCACATCCGGAGGTAGGGCATTCTACGGGCTTTGACTATTCCAGACTTCAGAATCCGACCAGACAACAGTTGGAGAAGGTGGTTGCATCATTGGAAAATGGAATGGATGCATTGGCGTTTTCCAGCGGTATGGCAGCGATCACAGCCCTGATGGAGATCTTCAGACCGCAGGATCATCTGATCACAAGTGCGGATCTATATGGCGGCAGCATTCGGCTGTTCGACAATATCAACGAGAAAAACGGAATTGAATTCTCTCATATTGACTGCAGTAAGGAAGATGTAGAGAGCTATGTCAAGGAGAACACAAAAGCAATCTTTATTGAGACACCGACAAATCCGATGATGGGAGTCGTGGATATCCGGAAGATGGCAGAGATTGCGAAGCGGCATGACCTGTTACTGATCGTTGATAATACATTCCTATCTCCTTATTTTCAGAATCCTTTGGAGCTGGGGGCGGATATCGTGGTGCACAGCGGTACCAAGTTCTTAGGCGGTCATAATGATACCCTGGCGGGCTTCGTGGTAACGAATTCTCAGGAGATTTCCGACAAAATGCGGTTCATTATCAAGACAGTAGGTTCCGGACTTGCGCCATTTGACAGCTGGCTGATTCTGCGGGGAATCAAGACACTTCCGCTTCGGATGAGGCAGGCACAGGAGAATGCGATCGCTATAGTGGAGTATCTGCAGCAGGAGCCGAGAGTGAAGAAGGTGTACTATCCGGGAATTGCCG
>CACZRT010000019.1 GCA_902783585.1 uncultured Lachnospiraceae bacterium
CACCCTATGACAAGATTACAAGCTGATCTTGTCATATTTCTGTAAGGAGCCATTCTTACTAATGGGCTATCGCCAAGCGGTAAGGCACAGGACTTTGACTCCTGCATTCGCTGGTTCGAATCCAGTTAGCCCAGCTCGGAAGCAGATGCTTCCATGGGGATTCCGATTGGTTGTATATATTAGAACCGGCCGAATTCACAGATGGGATATTAGCTCAGGTGGTAGAGCACTTGACTTTTAATCAAGTTGTCGGGGGTTCGAATCCCCCATGTCTCATGAAGTTAAGCCTTGAAAACAATACGTTTCAAGGCTCTTTTTATTTTCTGATATTTTTTTATAGTTGAATATGCTCAATATATAGAGAAAATGATTTTACAAACTATACTTCACCAGCTCGCAGTTCCTGATTCCATAGGCCGCATACTCTTCATTTGTCATATCCCGAAAATAGGATTCTACCATTCTGGCAATTCCGTTATGTGCAACCAGCAGATAGGTCTTCTCTCCCGGTTCCTGTCTGATTTCATCTAACAGAGCATAGATGCGGGACGCCAGCCGCAGCATGGATTCGCCGCCCACATAGGAATCTACGAAGCTCCGCTTCGCCACCTTGAAATCTTCACCATTCCGCGGCGTTCCTTCCCATTTCCCAAAGTTCTGCTCAATCAGCCGGATCTCCTGTCTTGCCGGAATTCCGGTCATGTCAGAGATGATCAGTGCCGTATCCCTAGCGCGTACCAACGGGGAATAGAGGATCTCATCGATCCGGATCCGTTCTCCAGCCTCTTCCGCAATCGCCTGTTTCAGCCGTTCTCCCAGCTCCCGCGCCTGCTGCCTTCCAAGCTCTGTCAGCTCACTGTCGGTTGCACCGCAGATCTTATTCTCCACATTCCATACCGTCTGTCCATGCCTTGTAAAATACAGTGTTTTACCCATATCCTTTTCCTCAATCTGTCATCTTTGTTGTGAATAGCATTCGTCAGCTATATATTGATTCCGTCAACATGATCTCACATAAAAAGTGCATCATCATATAAAAAATGTGGATAGGAGCTTTCCTGTCCCATCCACATTCTCTGTTTTCGCTATGAGCCGTCCAAAAACTTCTATTATGCCTCAGGCTTGATCTCGATCGGCTCCTCTTCCTCAAAGAAATCATCATCGAAATCATCGTCGAAATCATCATCAAAGTCATCTAAGAAATTCGGTGTCATATACTTATATACAGCAAATGCAATGGCTGCGATTGCTGCAACAGCACCAACGATTGCAAGGATAATGATAACCTTCTTGCCTACCTTAGACTCTTCCGGTTCTTCCTTCTTGCGGCCGATCAATTCTCCAACCTTAACAGCGCTCATTAATTCTTCAAAATTTTTCATTCTATTACCCTCCTTACTTATGCATCATTGTCTGTGATCTTTGCACGATACTAGTAGTATAACATATAATTCAAAATATTACTATTGTATTTTTATTTTTTCACAGGTTTTTTTATCACTTTTTCGACAACCCGGTTTTCTGCACTCCTTGCTGTCATACATATACCGGCCATCGCAAGTATCTAAGTATAATAAGTTCTAAAGCTTCTGTAATTTGGCGAAGGAGGCGAACATCCGCTTGATCCCGTATTTCTCAAAATCCACGGTAACCTCGTAGTCCTTGCCGCCGTTAATGATTTCCGTGACAACGCCCTGTCCGAACTTCACATGCTCTACCGTATCCCCCACGCCATAATCCAGAGAAAATGCACGGTTCACGGTAAATGTCTTGCCAAAGGTCGGCTTCGCGGCGTCTGTCTTGAATATCGGCGATACATTCGCATCCTCCCGTTTCGGCGTCACCGGCTGACTGAGCGGAGTCCGGTATCCACCTACATCGATCAATTCCGTCGGGATCTCCTTCACAAACCGGGAGATTGGATTCCGGCTGGAGGATCCGTGCATCATCCGCTGTCTGGTACAGCTTAGGTACAGCTTCTTCATCGCTCTGGTGATCCCTACATAACACAGTCTCCGTTCTTCCTCCATATCCTCCGTATCACCGGAATTGATGGTCATGGAGCTTGGGAATATGCCATCCTCCATACCACAGAGGAATACACAAGGGAATTCTAGCCCCTTGGCACTGTGGATCGTCATCAGCACCACCCTGTCATCGCTCGAATTCAGGGAATCCACATCCGATACCAAGGCGATCTCTTCCAACAATTCATTCAGATTCGGGTTCTCTGCATCTTCTTCATACAGCACGACCTTATTCCGAAGCTCGTCGATGTTCTCTACACGCGCCAGAGATTCCTCCGTATGCTCGATCAGAAGTTCATTTTGATAACCGGTTCGCTCTAAGATCGAATCAAAGAATTCCGTAAGCGACATCCCGCTTTGCAGATCATCCCGAAGATCCATGATCAGCTCCGTGAATTTCTGTACCTTCGCTGCTGCCTTACCGATTCCCGGAATATCCTCGACCTGATAGAGTGCGTCTAAGAAGCTGATCTCCATCTGCAGGGCATATTGATCGATCTTCTGGATCGTAGAAGCGCCGATTCCCCGCTTCGGCACATTGATGATCCGCTTCACAGCCAGATCGTCATATCCGTTGTCTACCGTCTTCATATAGGCAAGAATGTCCTTGATCTCCATACGGGAGTAGAAGTTCTGTCCGCCGTAGATCCGATATGGGATATTCTTCATCAGCAGCTTCTCTTCCAAGATACGGGACTGCGCATTCATACGGTACAGGATTGCAAAATCACTGTAATCCATGCGGTTCTTCGCCTTCTCTTCCAATATATAATAAGCG
>CACZRT010000020.1 GCA_902783585.1 uncultured Lachnospiraceae bacterium
AAGGGCAGGTATATATTATGTCATTTTCATCAGAGGTGAAGGACGAGTTATATGAGAGACTGCCGTCCTCCAGACATTGCCGGATCGCCGAGCTGACAGCGATCCTTATAATGACAAATGGGATACAGGCACCTTATATATGTGTGAAATCAGAGAATTTCAGGATCGTAAAGAAGTTTACGGTCCTGATTTATCGTCTGTTCCAGATACCGGCAGAGGTGCGGGTGCGGATTCATAAGACCGGAAGCGGGATCACGACCTATGCCGCATTTGTACTGGATCTTCCTTCGTGCCGACAGATCATGGAGGCGTGTAAGCTTACGGAGTCCGGGCAGATCAGCCGTCTGGTAGTCCAGAAGGACTGCTGTAAGCGGGCGTTCTTACGGGGAGCATTTTTAACAAGCGGTTCGGTAAACAATCCGGAAAAATCCTATCATTATGAGATTGCCTGTGAACAGGAGCAGGCAGCAGAGGTGATCCGCGAACTGCTTGGCAGCTTTGAGATCGAGGCGAAGATCGTAAACCGCAAGCGGCATTATGTCGTCTATGTGAAGGAAGCGTCGATGATCGTGGATGCCTTGAATGTCATGGAGGCGCACAAGGCCCTTATGGAGATGGAAAGTGTCCGCGTCATGAAGGACATGCGGAACCATATTAACCGCAAGGTGAATTGTGATATGGCGAATATCCAGAAGATCGTGTCGACCGCCAACCGTCAGATCGAGGATATTCATTATATTGAACAGACAAAGGGACTCGGCTTTCTGAAGAAGAATCTGCGAGAGGTGGCAGAGCTTAGGTTAGAAGAGCCTGAGTTATCCCTGCAGGAACTTGGAGAAGCCCTGCATCCGCCGGTCAGCAAGTCCGGTGTGAACCATCGTTTGAAAAAAATTAGTGAGATTGCCGATGAATTACGCTCGGAAACGGGGAAAAAGTAGCAAAAAAGAGAAAATGTAATCAAGGTTTGACATATGATATTTCGAATGGCATAATAGGGGTTGTGTTGAAAGGAGAGTATCTTATGACAACGAAGAAAATGACTGTTAACATGAAGGAAAATTCTGAAAACAAGCCGATGGCAGCTATGTTTGTGCAGGTAGCAAGCCGTTATGAGAGCAAGATTTATCTGGAGTTACAGGATAAGCGGATCAACGCAAAAAGCATTATGGGTATGATGAGTATTGCTTTGACCCCGGGAGATGAGCTGTTCGTATCCTGCGATGGCAATGATGAGACGGAAGCGATCGAGGGAATCGAGAATTTTCTTCAGGCATAATAGAATATAGATAATTTAAGATGATCAAGAAGAGGACAGAGACCGTTCACTGGGAATGGTCTCTTTTATTATCGCAGAGCCGCCGCAAAAATGCTTGATTGGAATAATGTGTGATTTTTTGATTCTGATTATTGAAGAATATATTTGAATGTGTTAATATCGAATTAATAATGTGTTTATATTCTGATCATTTTTTAATATTCTGATCAATTGTTAATATTCTGATCAATATAGAAGAAACGAGGGAGAAACATGAAGAAATATCTTATCGGTGGTGGAGTTGCCGCAGTTGGCGTAGTAGTTGCTTTCTTGACGAAGATGACAGGGGTAGGCCTGATCATAGCCCTTCTTTTGATCGCGGCAGGTGCATTGATCGCATTTGCAAAGATCCCGTTCATTGAACGATTATTCAATAAAGAAGAGAAGATGAGGGCTTCGAATCCGGCGGAGGCAGCCTTGAATGAGGCGATGGAGTTCTTAAATCAGGGGAAGACCCTGGATGCTGTCGAAAAACTGGAGGAAGCTGCCGAGACGGTGGAATCTACCGGACAGTATGTATATTACGGGTGCGAAGCACTTAAGATCCTTGCTTCTTTATATGAAACAGGTAAATACAATAATTCCACCGTACAGATCAGCGCCGATAAGGCCATGGCTTATTATGAGCGGCTTCTGGAACTGGAACCAAGTCCGGATGTATATGCAAAGCTTGCAAGAGATCTCTTGAGCAAGAATAATTACAGCAAGGCGTTATCTTATTATGAGAAGGCGGCAGATCTGAAGGATCATTCGGCATTACTCAAGCTGGGAAGTATCTATGAAGAGGGTATGTATAAGTATGATGCGTTCGGCAACCGGGGCGATACGATCATAGAGATCAATCTGGAGAAGGCCAAGACCTACTATGAGAAGCTGGCAGCCTTAGAGGATGAGCAGGGTATCGCGGCTCTGGAGCGTGTAGAATATGCGTTAAATAATACGGATAGTCTGGAATTTGAAGAGAAGGAAAAATTATATACAAAGATATCGGAACGCCGTAAGTCACAGAATATCGAGTTCCGGTTCAAGACCATTGAGGCATCCAAATTACAGTATCAGTATACATATGTGCATGATGAGGCGGAGGGATATATCCACAAGCTGCCGAAGGACTGGGTCAAGGTTGTAAATGAAGAGGATGATGACGAATACTATGCACCGAATGAGGAGTATCAGGACTTTGCCATCTATGTTACCTATGATAGTGTGCCGAAGGAATCTACCAGAGATCTGGAATTATTCCTTCGCTATGATAATGATATCTTAGATTATGATCTGAATCTGCAGGAGTATATAACCGAGTACGCAGATGGTATCTGCGCAACCTATTATCATAAGGAATTAGAGCGTGGTATCGTTACCTTTGCCTTTAAGCAGAGAAACCGGATGGCATGTCTGAAGTTCGTGTGTGCTACCATGGAGATCATTGAGCAGTACGAGGAGATCATCTTCGAGGTTGCCAATTCCTTTGCATTTGTCGATCCGACCGTGATCAGTGATGAAAGTGCGAACCGCAAGGATCAGCAGTATTACAGTGAAGCTGTCTTCTATTATTTCCTCGGTCAATATGATAAGGCCATGGAATTTGCAAGAAAAGCGCTGAATGTAGGCAGCAAGAAAGCAAGCTATTTGTTGATCGAATTGTATTTTGATGAGGACAGCCCGTATGTGAACTATGAGAAGGCACTGTCTCTTGCCAAGCAGCTGTTTGAGGCAAATGATGATTCGGATCTGGCCTTCCTGATCGGTACGATCTATGAGCAGCATAAGAAGGATTATATTCAGGCTCTGAACTGGTATGAGAAGGCAGAAGAGCTGGGACATGAGAGAGTTGCATTCTATCTGGGACGTTTGTACTACTATGGTCTGCTCAGCACCAAGAGAAATGGCGCGAAGGCTCTTCGTTATTTCAAGCAGGCTATGGAAAATGGAATTACCGAGGCGAGCGCTTATGCAGAGGATATCGCGGGCTTAAATGGTGAGGATCTGCAGCAGGCAGTGAACCGTTGGGAGAAGGAGATTGAAGAGGGCAATGCCGATACTGCTTTGGACGTTGCTATGAAGAAACGGAATCAGGTATTCTACTTTGCGAATGAACATGAGATTGACGACGCATTTAAGAAGGCATGCGAGTTAGGAAGCGCGGAAGCCTTCTATCGATATGGTATCATCGTTCGGGAACGGGAGAAGGATGGCAATATGCGGGATGGCGGCATTGGTAAGAAGCTACTAGAGCGTGCATTGGATCTTGGTTATGAGAACTTTGATAATGAATCTCTGTGTGAGGTTGTGGAAGAGAAGGCAAAGCAGGGACTTCCAAAGGATGAGATGGTACGGATCTATCAGAAGGCAGCTATGAACGGCTATGCACCATCGGTTGAGAAGATCGTTGCCTTAGAGCCGAATCTGACTCAGGATACGATGGATCTGTATGAGCACTTAAAGGAGCTTGCACGTAAGGGCAATAATGGTGCGCTGGTATCCATGAACCGGTTAGAACAGGCATATCCGGATCTGATCTATCGTCAGGTACAGGAGCGGGAAGGCTATAAGGTCATTGATAATAAGTTCTTCAAGATGTCGATTCCGAAGGAGTATTCAGCTGTGATCAATGATGACGGCGGTACGATCAAGATCGCAGATTCGGTTGTGGAATTCGCAGTCGCAGAGATGCCGATTCAGGCCGACGAGGAAGAAGCATTCCTGAAGGTATATGATCTGATCATCAGTGAATATCTGCATGTGGATAAGGCAGATATTATGGTCGTGAATTCCCGTATGGTGGGTTCTGCCATGACCCGAATCACCGAAGAGGCGTGCACCTTCAGTATCCTGCTTGTCAGTGCGAAGAACCAGTATCTGTTCAAATTAAGCTCACAGAGCAAGGTTGAGCTTCTCGGCTTCAAGGATAAGGTATCTGAGATGGCCAATACGCTGGTTGAGTCCGGTGCGATCTATATTGCAACCGGAGACCGTGCAGGTAAGACGATCGGTCTTGGTAATCTGTTATCTGCGGGAGCAGATGGATTCTTGTCTATCGGCAAGCTGGATGATTAAGAAGTGTACGTAGATTGGTGATAAGGGAATGTATCGGAATATATTAGATGATCTTGTGGCATGGAAAGAGGATAGCAACCGGCAGGTATTGGTGTTAAAAGGCGCCAAGGGTGTCGGTAAGACTTGGTGTGTGATCGACTTTGCGTCTGCATTTTTTGATCACAGGGTTCATGTTGATTTTTCCAAGGATGAGGTGCTTCGGGAGCTGTTTATGACACCACATGATCCGCAGTTCATTGATGAACAGCTTATGCTCTTGTCAGAGGTGGATCTGACCGGAGATCATCGGGAAGATACGGTCCTAATCTTCGACGAGGTTCAGATTGAAGAGGATCTGTTCGT
>CACZRT010000021.1 GCA_902783585.1 uncultured Lachnospiraceae bacterium
ACGCACTCCTCGAATAATCATTTGATCGCTTCTGACAGCACCGTCAAGCGACAGATCAAGAAAATAAAAGCCGGCGATCATGTCCATTTGACCGGATATCTTGTCAACATTGACGGACGCAAGTCTGACGGTTCAACCTTCTGGTGGAATTCCAGCACTACACGGAGCGACAGCGGTGACGGTTCCTGTGAGGTATTCTATGTGACAAATGTGGAGCAGCGCTAACATCCTCTCTCTTTGCACATTCTCAAAATAATGCTATAATGAACCATAGCATTATTGCAGATCAGATTGGATCATTGATCGGAAGGCAGGAATAACATGGGACTTTTCCGCAAACCATTGACTGAGGAAGAACAACAGAAGAAACAGCGGTACGAAGAATCGAAGCTTCGCTTAATGGAGATTCATAATCATGCAGATGTCATATTTTACATTGACGAGATTGCAACCGATCCCGTCACCGGCAGGTATGCGCTGATCGGAGAGATGGGAAAGGGGCAACTGACCGGCGGTGAATCCTACGCTATATATTCCAACGAAGGTCTGTCTGTCGGAACCATGACACTTGACACCTTCGAAGACCGGGAGGAGCAGCATTTCATCGTCGGCAAGGTAACACGAACCTTCTGCTTTCCGACGGAGGAATGGGAAGGTTACTCACCCGGGCAGATGTTAGTCCGGATGCCGGAGGAATCTTGATCCCATATGACAGATCACCGGAAGCAATCTTATTTATCTACATTACAGTAAATTACCGTCACAAAGGAGAATCTATATGTCGCAGATTACGAATGACTGGGCTCCTGCCCTGAAACCGGAATACAGCAAGCCCTATTACCGCAAGCTCTATGATACGATCGTGAAAGAATACAGCACTTATGTTGTCTATCCGCCTTCCGAGGAGATCTTCACCGCCTTTCATCTGACGCCGCTATCTCAGGTGAAGGTCGTGATCCTAGGACAGGACCCTTATCATGAGGAAGGACAGGCGCACGGTCTCTCCTTCTCGGTAAAGCCGGGGATCGACATTCCGCCGTCTCTGGTGAATATCTATACAGAATTGCAGTCCGATCTTGGCTGCAGCATTCCGAATAACGGCTACCTGACAAAATGGGCTGAGCAGGGCGTACTGATGCTGAACACCTTGCTGACGGTCCGTGCCCATGCTGCATTCTCGCACAAGGGAATCGGCTGGGAGGAATTCACCGATGCTGCCATCCGCATTTTAAATGAGCAGGACCGCCCTATCGTATATCTGCTGTGGGGCAAGCCTGCGCAGCAAAAGGCAGCTATGTTGAATAACCCGAAGCATCTGATCTTAACCGCTCCACATCCGAGTCCGCTATCTGCTTATCGCGGATTCTTCGGCTGCAAGCATTTCAGCAAAGCAAATGAATATCTAATGCAGCATGGAATTGAACCGATCGATTGGCAGATTGAGGATATTGAATAAAAGTTGCACGCCAAAAAAACGAAGCAGGAAATAATCCCGCTTCGTTTTTCTATATAGCTCTTATTATACTACGCTGTCACGATCAAGGTCTCAAAGCCGAGATCCCGCAGCCGGTTCTCTACTTCCTGCGCTTCGTCGAGCGTGTTATAAATCCCGGTCTGCACCGCGAAGTATTCTCCGCTCTCCACGATCTCAGCAGGAAATCCCTGCTCGATCAGATCCTGCAGCATGAACTGGGCATTCCCGAACCTGCGGAATAATCCTGTCTGCACACGATACCGACGTGCACTTCCGGAACCACCATTCGTATTCGTCCCTGTTCCGGCATTACCGATCCCGCCTCCGGCTGCTGCTCCCACGCTGCCGCCTACCGTCTCTTCGATCCCACGGGCGATTGCCTGTGCAGTTGCATTAAAATTATCATCAAAGAAGGAGTTATCCGCATCTGTATTAACGAAACCGGTCTCGATCAATACCGCAGGCATTCTGGTTCTCCGAAGCACTGCAAGGTTCGGCCGCTCCTTCACACCCAGATCTGTAAATCCAAGCTCCGCTACCTCCCGATTAATGTTACGTGCCAGCTCTGCCTTGATTCCGGCATCATTATAGACCAGGGTTTCAATTCCGCTGTACGTATTCGCATACGGACTGGAATTCCGATGAAAGGATACAAAGTAATCCGCGCCGCTCATGTTACCGATCCGCGCCTTCTCCACCGGCGAGTTATAGACATCTGTCGTCCTCGTGTATTCCACATTATAACCGTCCTGCCTTAATATGTTGCCGACTTCAAGCGCTAATCTCAGATTATCATCCTTTTCCTGCCGCCCGTTATATGTTGCTCCCGGATCAGAACCACCATGTCCGGGATCGATTGCGATCGTAATTGCCATATCCTATATACCTGATAAATTCTTTGTATTAGTTTATGACGATTTTTTTCTTATGTGACATTGAAATCGAGTAGGGGATAGAACCCCTACTCGATGATGCGGTCTCGCCAAACTGAATTTCATGCAAGCATAAATTCAGCTTGGCTCAACTTCGCACAAAAGACCGATACCAAACTTTGTTGATATCGGTCTTTCTCTCTTAGAAGAACACCTCGTCTTCATCATCATCGCAGCAGCGCTTCTTCCTGCGGCAGCATCTTCCGCCCTCCTCCGGCGGCAATGCCGGTCTCTTCGGTCTGGTAAGCAATGCTACCACAAGTCCGATAATCACACCGGAAAGTACCATGATCGCACATGCAATAATTACATTTCTCTTTGTGAAGGAAACCTCTTCATCCAGATCAGAAAATGCCTGAACAACCTTGGATTCCTTAACCTTGTCCAATAACTCTTCCATACATAACCCTCCTTACATCTCTCTTATATATCAGAACATCCTGCCTATCTATTACCATATGTCGTTCTAACTATTACTATACAATGAAATACCTTGTCATTTCAATCTTTTTATTCGACCGGCAGCAACTATACCCTATCATGAATGATCAATAATCCACCTTCATCATACACAGCCCCTGCGCAGGCACCGTGAATCCGGCTTGAGAACGATCCTTTGCTTCTAACAGATCGACCATGCTCTCCGGTGTCCGCTTGCCATATCCGACCTCTAATAATGTTCCCGTCATGATCCGCACCATATATTGAAGAAATCCACTTCCATGATATGTAATATTCACATAGGAACCGGTCTGCTTAATCGTAATCTCATCCACGATCCGCACCGTAGACTTCTTCATTTTGGGATTGCCGCAGAAGCTTGCATAATCATGCTCTCCGGTCAGATACTCTGCAGCCTTCTTCATCTGTTCAAGGTCCGGCAAACGATCCGGAACATAGACATACTTACGGTTAAACAGCGGTTTCCCATTCCCTACATATAAGGTATAGCAATAGGTCTTGCCAACCGCATTGTACCGGCTGTGAAAGCGGTCGGCCGCCTTGTGAACCTCCAATATCGCAATATCATCCGGCAGATAATGATTCATATACTCGTAGATCTCCTGCTCTGACAGCTGCGTATCCATATGCGCATTCGCAACCATGCCCTTCGCATGAACACCGGCATCGGTACGGCCTGCCCCGATCACTTCGACCGGCATCCCTGTCATCTTTGTAAGCACCGCCTCCAATTTGCCCTGAATCGTCATATCCGTATTCGGCTGATGTTCCCACCCGTAATACCGCGTTCCGTCATAAGCAAGGAGCATCTTGTAATTCTCTGTCACACTCTGCCTCCCAAAGATATTCCTGCCTTACAGCGCCGCCTTAATAGCAGCAAGCAGCTCATCATACGTCTCATACGCCGGAAGCTCCGGATGATCGGCTTTGATCTGATCGGTACTCTTAAATAAGAATCCCGCCTTACTTGCCTGGATCATACCAAGATCATTATGGCTGTCTCCGCTGGCGATCGTCTCAAATCCAATGGACTGCAGTGCCTTCACGGTTGTCAGCTTGGACTTCTCGCACCGCATCTTAAAGCCGGTGATCTCGCCATTATCCGCAACCTCCAAGGTGTTGCAGAAGATGGTCGGCCAGCCTAATTTCTTCATAAGCGGTGTTGCAAACTGAGTAAATGTATCGCTGATAATAATTACCTGTGTTAGGGAACGCAGCTCATCCAAGAATTCCTTCGCACCCGGCATCGGATCGATCGTTGCAATAGTATCCTGAATCTCTTTTAAACCCAGTCCGTGCTCCTTCAGGATCCCAATTCTCCATTTCATCAATTTATCATAATCCGGCTCATCTCTGGTCGTCCGTTTTAACTCCGGAATTCCGCTTGCCTCAGCAAATGCGATCCAGATCTCCGGAACCAATACACCTTCCAAATCCAAGCAAACAATGTTCATTCTTACTATCCTCCGTTTTTTATTATCCCTATCTGTTACCGTTTTCCTCTATATCATTATTGGTCGATCCCGCTTCCGTCTACATCTATTTATATCTCCATCTGCATTAATCGGTCATACCATTCCGGATGCTGATCGGACAAGCTGAGCAGCTTTCCATTTTGAAAGATGGCAAACCGGTTAAATACCTCCGTGTTATCATATAACACCACGAGATCACAGATATCCATGATCCTCTTTAAGTTCCGGAAGCTCTTAAGATAGCGGCGTTCCACGTCTGCATCCGGAATCCCATGACCACCATGCTGTACTCTGTAGGCAATCCGTTCCTTCGCAATCTCTGCCGATTCCACACCGACATAATGCAGCTCCACCACATAACCAAGCGCCTTGGCCTTTCGTACATTTCTTAAAATACCGGAGCCGCACAGGGTTGTTTCCTGATCAAATGAAATCCCCCGTTCAAAATAGTCCCGGATTCTACGCACCGAGACCTTACCCGCTTTGATGACATCTGCCGCATTACGCCAGTCTCCCTGACTGCGGACTACCTCATCCGTATTCACCCTGTTATAGTCCTTTAACGACTCTAACGATTGGTATAATGTAGATTTGCCGGCACCATTCACGCCGGCAATCAGAATATATTTCTTCACTTACAAAAGATCCTTTCGTTATCCACAGCTAAAACAGATTCTGCTCGATCACCCGCATCTGATTCTGACGAAGAAGATAATTCCCGATCAATTGATAGAACATCTGCTCTTCCTCATCCTTCGAGTCGATCACAAGCTGCAACGTATCCTCCGGCCGCAGTTCTTTAATATCCCTGTAGATCTGCGAATATTTACTGGTATCGTTCATACCGATATACCTCCAACAGCTAACTGCTATCATTAACGATTTCCTATAAAAATGTACCACATTTCAGGCGGCATTTCAACGGTAAAATTATGTGTTTCCCTTTTAAGTAAAATTATGTGTTTCCCTTTTAAGAATTTCCAAAACAGCCAATATCATACCACGATCCGATTCAGTCTGCTTCCCATGCGGCTTAGGATTTCATTGGTAATGGTTCCTTCCATTTCGGCAAGATCGTATGCCGTGATCTCCTTTTTTCCTGCACTTCCCATAATAGTAGCAATATCCCCGCACTTCACATCTTCAATTCCGGTAACATCTACCAGCATTTGATCCATGCAGATCCGTCCGACGATCAATGCCTCTTTATCATGGATCAACACCTTACCATGACCGCAGGACAGACTTCGCGGTATTCCGTCTGCATAGCCGATGGACAGCACCGCCAGCTCGCGGTCTGAATCCGCAGTATATTGCAAATCATAGCCGGCAGACTCTCCTGTCTGCAGATGCTTGACGACTTCCACCCGAGACTTGACAGACATTACCGGAAGAAGGGAAACCTTGCAATTCTCTGATTCTTCGCGGTTGCTGCATACTCCGTACATTGCAATGCCAAGCCTTGCATAATCTCCTCCAAATTCTGCAACATGCAGCAGTCCGCTGCTCGCCAGGATATGCCTTTTTCCTACATGATAACCACGCATAGTCAGTTCCTGAATCGTTTCCATGAATTTGCGGTATTGCCGGTAGGTATATTCCTTGTCGCGCGCCGACTCGGATTCCGCGCAGCATAAGTGTGTATAGATCCCTTGCACATCCAGATTCGCGCAGTCATAGATCTGACAGATGGAATCGATATGCTCACACCATTCTCCCAACCTGTGCATGCCTGTATCGATCTTGATATGAACTGCGAGCCGCTTGCCATATGTATTCAAATCCTTTGCATAGGCCGCATCCACGACGGTCTGGATCAAATGATATTGATGAACCAGATGGATCTGCTCCATCGGAGTAATACCAAGGATCAGGATATCTCCCTGAATCCCGGAACGGCGGAGTTCCACCGCTTCATCCACTGAAGCAACACAGAATGCGCGAATCCCCATATAGTATAATTCCTTGGCAACCTCTACCGCACCATGCCCATATGCATTCGCCTTGACAGCCGGCATGAGCTCGCATTCCGGTGGAAGAAGCTTCCGGAATTCCTCAATGTTATGCTGCAGGTGTTCCCTGTCAACCTCGATCCAGGCGCGGGCTGTAGCAGCGTTTTTCCCGTCTCTCAAATCCCTTGTAAGCACGGAAGATCTCCGGACTACCGAATTCCTTGCATGGGAGGAGAATTTCTGCTCTCCATCCATACTCCGACTGCTATACAGCATTTTCTTCCAAATGATATTCTTCCATAAGAGTTCCATAAGAATCACACCTCCAAATGTTACAATACTCACGGCAATATAATGAATCATGCTCTGCTCAACCAGATATTTCTCCAAATGAAACACCTTGGCAGCTCCCCGTACAAGAATGATACTGAGCGGATGCAGGATATACACCCAGGTTGCAATCGTCCGCAAGACCGGCCGCGGCTTCCACGATAAGGATAATAGGAACCGGATCAGGCAATACATACACGGAAGCAGTAACAGATACATACAATTCTGTCCATGTCCGATCCCCAAATGTTTGATCAGCATTCCCTCTGCAATCATGCCGGCATACATAAGAAGGAATAGAAATAACCAGATAACACTTATGTAAGAAACAAGTGTATGCTTCCCAAATTCATCAGGAATAGTTGTACTATGATATCGGGCGGAACTGTTCTGTTCCTTCTTCCCATTCCTCATACGGATCCCCGCGCCAAGCACCAGAAAGACCGGCGTGAAGAAGATCCCGTTTCTGGTATTCACGCACACCTTGAAGATTCCGTCATAGATGGCTGCCGGTATACTCGCATCTGCGATCAGACCGTAATAATTATCCCCAAACAGTCCGATCAGATACAACAGGCAGGAGATCACACACACAACAGGATACGGCAGACGCTTAGCAAGCAGTACGATCAGAAGAATCCCGAGGATAATGCCCGGAAAATACCACAGATGATAAAAGGTCCCGCGGAAAATGAGACTCTGCATAACAGAGTAAGAACCCTTCGTTCCCACCGGACAGAACAGACAGCCCAGCAGAACATCTACAAAAGAAAGCTCCTTCAGTTTGCCGGAATACAGATTCACAGGCAGGTAGATCAGGATCGCACTCCCATATAAGATCAGGAGCTTACGAAGATTTCTCCATAGTTTTTTATTATTAGCAATATTTCTATCCTGCCCCAGATAATCCGGAAGCAGAAAATATCCCGTCACCATCAGGAAGAACGGAACTGCGATCCTTGCAAAGATTCGGACCAGAATATAATCCGCGTCCTCACTGTAAGAGGCAAGAGGTGACGTATGGATTGCGATCACAAGAAGTGCCGCCGGAATGCGAAAATAATCCAATCCTCCTGTCATCTGCTTCCCGGTATTCATCCTACCATCCCCATCTTATTTTCCCGGCCGCCTGTCTCCAACCCTAGTCTGATCACCATATTCAAGATCTGTTCAAATGAGATTCCCACCGCTTTCATCATATTTGGAAACCGGCTGTGCGACGTAAAGCCCGGTATGGTATTCACTTCATTAAAGACAATCTCTCCATTCTCTGTCAGGAACATATCCACGCGGGCAAAGCCCTTGCATCCCAAGGTCTGATAGATCCTCCATGCCGT
>CACZRT010000022.1 GCA_902783585.1 uncultured Lachnospiraceae bacterium
GGAAAATAATTGACAAATGCGAACGGCATGACATAGATCATGAGGATCTGGATCACCTTGTGAAAGATACTGATCGGATATCCGGCGAATTTGCGCATATTCCAGTACAGCATTTCCTTCAGGCTATCCGTCTGAAGCAGATAGATATTCAAGGACGCCAGAAGAAGAAATACCGCACCCTGTATCAGAACGCCGCCCGCAATGGTGATCAGGTAATAGCTGATCGTTCCGGCGTTCCAGTGTATTCCTACCTTACCGGCTGACAGCAGGAACAATGTGATTCCCAATCCGCCATGTCCGATCGCCGCAAACCAGTCTGCATTCACAAAGAGGATCTGAAATAGAAGCCCTCTCGGGCGCAGCAGGAAGCGGTCAAAGCTCCCATCCCTTACCGTCTGCCCGAAGTCTCTGAGTCCGGTGAAGAATATAATCATGATCCCGTATGTCAGGAACAGCAGACTGAACAGAAACAGCATCTCATAGATGTTCCAGCCGCTCAAGGTATCGAACTTCAGTAATGTAAAATAGATTACGATGATTCCGGTTGCTTCTCTCAAAAAAACCGCAAGGGATTTTAACAGCGCATCCACTCTGTATTGAAACCATGCCTTAGCAGTTGTTTTGCTGTATACAGCCATCAGATGAATAGTATCTCTCAACGCTTACCCTCCTTGAACGATCAGTTTCTTCTGCCCTTGCTTCCACAGTATGCTGCCGATCAGATATAATATCACGATCCATACGATCTGCACCGCGCATTTGGTAAGCATTTCAGGCATTGTAAGCTGCCCCAGATAGATCTGGACCGGTGTGAAATAGATTGCTTCAAATGGTGTGAACCGGAGGATACCTGTCATCCAGACCGGCATAAACCAGAGCGGTATCATTTTACCGGAACACACATTCACCAGCACATCCTTGATCGTGATCAGGCTCCAGATATTGATCAGCCAGAAGGAAGTCATCTGCACCAGGAAGCTTATCGTCCACAGCACTCCATATCCAAGCAGTGCGCTTACGATGAAGAGGATCATGGAGACCGCTCCTGCCGGTTTCTCCATACCCGTGGTAAAGATGGCGATCAGAAGCACAGGAACGAATTTGAATATCAGATTAAAACAGGACGCTCCCACATTTTCTGCGATCATTCTGCCGGGAAAGCTTATCGGACGAAGCAGCTCCGTAGAGATACTGCCATCCCATATCCGCCTTGGGAGGTAATAATCATCAGGGGAAAACATCGCGCCGAGTCCCAGTGAGAGTACAAAATTCGTAGTTACCATCGACATCGTGATCCCGTCCACACTGTCCCCGGATCCATATAGGGCTCTGTATATCTCATAGAAGATAAAGAACTGCAGGCAGGTGGATAAGATTCCCATGAGATGGTCAAACCGGTATGCACTTCTTCCGAGAAAGGCTTTCTTCGCATAAGCAAGATATTTCAACATGCCACCTTCTCTCTGCTGTAGATTTTACGGATAATGCTGTCTATATCCGGTTCGGCAATGTTGATATCCTTGATATTATAGGTCGACAGTAGACGGCTCATCAGATCATTGATCGGAACCTTCGTTCCGTCAAACAAAAGCTGGCTGTGCCGCTTGTCCGCCTCTATGATCTCCACATCCGGAATTGCCGCAACACTGGTATCGTTCACAAAAAAGACATCCAGCTGGCGGGCGGAACCGTGCAGCTGCCGAATCCCATCCAATGCGCCATCATATAGGATCGAACCCTGATTGATGATGATCAGGCGGTTGCAGGTCTTCTCGATATCCTGCATATCATGGGTGGTAAAGAGCATCGTAACCTGATCCTCTGCATTCAGTTCCCGGATAAAGCTCCGTATCTTGTCCTTCCCGACCACGTCCACACCGATCGTTGGTTCATCAAAAAATACGATCTTCGGAGAATGAAGAAGTGCCGCAGCTATATCCGCTCTCATCCTCTGACCAAGCGACAGCTGCCTGACAGGCTGATTGATGAACCTGTCCATATCCAGCATCTCCGTATACCGATCCAGATTCTTCTTGTAGATATCCGAAGGAATACTATAGATTGCCTTCAGCAGTTCAAAGCTGTCGATCACAGGAAGATCCCACTGCAGCTGAGATTTCTGTCCAAAGACGACCCCGATCCTGCCGACGTACTGCTTCCTCTGCTTATAAGGAATCATGCCATCTACATGAATGCTTCCCGTATCCGGATAGAGAATCCCTGACAACATCTTGATCGTCGTCGATTTGCCGGCTCCGTTCGGTCCCACAAAGCCAACCATTTCGCCCTGTTCAATCGTGAAGCTGATATCCTTAACCGCCTCCTTGTCTTCATACTTTGGAACGAAGAGATTGGCGACCATTCCCGGAATACCGCTCTTTCTCTTGCTGACCTTATACTTTTTACAGATACTATCCACTTCAATAAAGCTCATCGTTACCCTCCGATCCATGCAGGTTAGTAATGATCTATCCATGCAGCTTACTAATGATCTGTTCGAGATCCGTTTTCTGAATCTTCACATCCAATATCCCGGTCTGCTTCATAAGAACGTTCAGTACCTCCGACGCCGTAATATACCTAGAATTATAGTCGTATGCGATCCGATTGCCATCCATCCTGTATCTTACGATCGGAAGATCATCGATATTCGGAATCGCGCCGTCATAGGTGATCGTCATGGTATTGATCGGAAGATACTGACTTCTTAAGACCGATTCACTGCCATAGAACATAAGCCTTCCTTCTGCGAGGATCGCAAGTCGGTCGCACATATTCGAGATCTCCGGCATATTATGAGAGGTAATGAGATATGTGACACCCTCCCGTGCCTGTTCTCTTACAAGCTCTTCTAGTATCTGCTTTCCTTCTTCATCAAGACCTACATCCGGTTCATCCAGGATGACCAGCTCCGGACGCATGATACACACAGCCGCAAGCTCCACTCTGCGCCGCTGTCCGGTGGATAACTCCTTTAATTTGGCATTCTCATAACCCTTGAAACCGAACCGGTCAGACAGCTCCCGATAGCTCTGCAGATACTCCTCCTTCGGGATCGCGTAAGTATAACGAAGCATATCCAGTCCGGACCGCGCACTGTCGCCATCCTCCAGAAGCTTCGTTCCGGTGATCAATACACTGAGCCTTGTCCCATACCTGCTGCGGTTATCTTGCGGATCCTTCCCCATGACGCTCACTCTTCCTTCCTCCGGTTTTAACAATCCGGAAGCAAGCTTTATAAGAGTCGTTTTCCCTGCTCCCGTATCGCCTATTAGTCCGACCACCTGCCCCTTCGGAATATGAAGCGAGACATCCGATAGTATGAATTTGGATACATGTTCAAAACTTAACATATAGAACCTCGATCGATGAATATAAGAATAACCCTTGCAAATCTGCTTTACAAGGGTTGTGGGATAAACGGTATTCATATAGGGATAAATGCACAGGCTATAAAGAATCCATCCTCTTCATAGAAGTCGCATTCGCCCTCATATTGTTCTATGATCCTCCTGATCTGCAGGACTCCCTTTCCATGCGCCTCCGGATCTTCCTTCGTCGTATGAAGCTCCGGATTCCTGTCAAGAACAGAGGCAGAGATCCGATTCTTCACGACGATCACCTCATAGCCCTGATTCCTGTATATCTTAACGATCAATTCCGGCACACTTTTGTCTGTGCCTTCTTCGCCGGCTATATTCGCAGCATCCTGAAACCTCCTCTTCTCCGCAAGGCATGCTTCTATGGCATTATCCAGCATATTCGACAGAAGCGCGGAAAAATCCATGCTCTCCATCCGTTCAAAAGACAGATTCTCTACTTCCGCCTTAATATCAATGCCGTTCCTCCGCGCCTCCGACAGCTTGTCATTTAAGATGTGATTGAGCAGCGAATTACCGGTTTCAATATAGCTGTGTATCGTATTCAGCTTGTCAATGATATGGGATATATAAGTCTTCGCAGCTTCTTCATTCCCGTCATTTAAGTAGGAGAGCGTGACCATCAAATGATTCTTCATATCATGCTTCAGACTCCGCATACTCTCATGAAGCTTCCGGATCTCCTCATCCTGCTTCTCGATGTTATCCGCATGGACCTTCATTTCGCCATACACATAATTCAGCTCGGAATAGTCCGAATACAGGCTGTCATACCTTTCTAACAGCTCTGCATATTTCTTTTCAAGCTCTGCTTTATTTCCGATCATCGGATCATACCTCTCATAAGCTTCTTTCTCGCATCTTCCTGATAGCTTCTTCCAAATGGGAGCTCTGTATTATTGATCAGAACGATCCCATCCGACCGGATCAGCTTCACGCAATTCTGATTCACCAGAAAGCCCTTATGCGTTCTGACAAACCCGTCCCCGCCCAACGATGTCTCCAATGCCTGCATGGTTTCGCGAAACCGATACACCTCTGACTCTGTTATGATCCGTATATAGTTCCCTTCTGCTTCAAAGTACAGAATATCGGTAAGCTTCAGTCTCAGATCTCCGGACGCAGTATGGAAGAAAAAATGCTTCTCTCTGGAGGATAATTCCTCTGCCGCATCCCTTAACACCTTCTCTAATTCCTTATCCAGATATGACTTCCTGACAAAACCAAAAGGGTGAAGTTGCAAGCTGTCATATACCAGCTCATCATGGTTCGTCACAAATATGATAAGCGGCTTTACCGACATGCGCTGAATACAGCCGGCCACATTCAGCCCGTCGATCTCCGGCATATCAATATCCAACAGGATCAGATCATATCCCTTCTGCACGGCATCACGAATCAATATAGCTCCGTCGCTGTATAGTGATACCTCTGCACGATTTAAGATCGTCTGTACCCTTCCGGACATATCTTCCAATATAATGTTTTCATCATCACAGATTGCCACTTTGATCATAATGCATACGTTCTCCTGATCACCGCGAGCCACCGGTCAGCTTAATCTGACAGCCTCCTTTCGGCAGCTCTTCAATATAACGAAAAATGAGGAGTGCGGAAACCACACTCCTCACAGAAATCTCAATAATTAGCACACGCCCTGTGCGATCATAGCCTCTACGACCTTCTTGAATCCGGCAATGTTGGCACCTGCTACATAGTTGCCTTCCATACCGTATTCCTTCGCAGCGTCATCAATGTTGTGGTAGATACCAACCATGATGCCCTTCAGCTTAGAATCAACCTCTTCGAAGCTCCATGAAAGTCTCTCAGAGTTCTGGCTCATCTCTAATGCAGAGGTTGCAACACCACCTGCATTTGCAGCCTTACCGCCAACAAAAGGTACGTTGTTTGCCTGGAAATACTCGGTTGCTTCAATGGTTGTAGGCATGTTCGCACCTTCTGCCACATACTGAACACCATTTGCTACCAGCATCTTAGCATCTTCGATATCTAACTCATTCTGAGTTGCACATGGAAGCGCGATATCAACCTTGTACTGCCATACGCCATGCTCGCCGTTCTTCTTCTCGAAGTACTTTGCAGATGGACGTGCTGCCGCATACTCGGTCAGTCTTGCACGCTTTACTTCCTTCACTTCCTTTAAGAGAGCAACGTCAATACCCTCTTCATCATAGATCCATCCTGTAGAATCTGATACGGTAACGACCTTAGCGCCTAACTGCTGTGCCTTCTGGGTTGCATAGATTGCTACGTTACCGGAACCGGAGATAGCAACTACCTTGCCTTCCATCTTATCGCCATGGCACTTTACCATCTCCTCTGTGAGATAAAGAAGTCCGTAGCCTGTAGCCTCTGTACGTGCCAGAGATCCGCCGTAGGTAAGTCCCTTACCTGTCAGAACGCCTTCGTACAGGCCTTTGATCCTCTTGTACTGACCGAACATAAAGCCGATCTCACGAGCACCTGTTCCGATATCACCGGCAGGTACATCCTGATCAGCGCCGATATACTTGGACAGCTCTGTCATGAAGCTCTGGCAGAATTTCATGATCTCATTGTCTGACTTTCCCTTGGGATCGAAATCGGAACCGCCCTTGCCGCCGCCGATGGGAAGTGTTGTAAGGCTGTTCTTGAAGATCTGCTCAAAGCCGAGGAACTTGATGATACCAAGGTTTACTGACGGATGAAGGCGAAGACCTCCCTTGTAGGGTCCGATAGCATTGTTGAACTGTACACGGAAACCACGGTTAACCTGTACATTTCCGTTATCATCTACCCAGGGTACACGGAACATGATCTGACGATCCGGCTCGGTGATGCGCTCGAGGATAGCAAGCTTACGATACTTCTCCTCATCCTGATCGATAACGGGACGAAGTGAATTCAGAACCTCAGTTACTGCCTGGATAAACTCCGGCTGATCCTTGTCTCTCTTCTGGACAAGTTCCAGAACCTCATCAACATACGACATAGCTGTTTCTCCTTTTCTGTATTATAATTTGCTGCAGAAACTCTCCCGTCCTGCAAAACTGTTCACGATTATACATGAAAAAATCCTATCTGTAAATAAGAAAATTAAGTTTTTTTGACATTTTCTTGCATTTTTTAGTCGGAAATGATTTTTTCTTGTGTTTTTTAACCATGCATGCCTTTTTGTCACAGATTCCGGATATAATCAACGCAGCAGTGAAAAGTGTGACAGTACTGTGACAAAACATCTGTTATCATGTCACCGTGACCGAATAAGAGATGAAGCCATCTGACCCTGTTCGGCATATGATCAATAATAAAAATTACATCAAGGAGGCATTTCAAAATGACAATCACAAGTTTTTCACCGTTTATCGTAACAAAGGATTCCGAAGCAGTGATCGCACTGTTTGAAGCACTCGGCTTTGAGCGCCGCCACATGAAGACCGGTATCAATGATGAGGATATCACCAGCGTCTCCATGAGATATACAGGAGAGGACGGAAAAACCTTCGATGTAACCGTTTCACAGGCGCCCGTTCCTCAGGATATTTCAACCATTCGTATGAATGTCCGTGATTTTGACGAAGCATATAACCTGCTTAAGGCTAACGGTTTCAAAAATACACAGGGTGACCGGATCACCGAGACCAGTTCCTCAAAATCAACTATGATGGTCTCTCCATCGGGATTTACGATCACAGTTACGGAGCATATCAGAAAGACTGAATGATCCGATACGGAAAAAGCAGATTTACACAGAGTGCTGTCCCGAAGTACGGACATCAAAAGCCCGGTATCCACGCGGTTTCCCGGAAACAAGGTCCAGGGGCCGCATAAATACCGGGCCCTTTTTGATCGTTTTTTTGCCGTTTTATATCACAAAA
This sequence comes from uncultured Lachnospiraceae bacterium, assembly GCA_902783585.1. Taxonomy (GTDB): domain Bacteria; phylum Bacillota; class Clostridia; order Lachnospirales; family Lachnospiraceae; genus CAG-632. The sequence continues at coordinate 7,259 of CACZRT010000022.1, forward strand.
TGAATAAATATACGGTCCTGCTCCGGCCATTACGTCATCATAATGCAGCTGACCATCTCACATTGCAAAAAGCCCTTAAAAATGCTGCCGTTATCATTTAGGAAATATGTCAACTTCAGAACTATGCCCAGTCAAATGATCTTTCCACCGCCTTCTTCCAGCCGCTGAGTTTTTCCTCACGTTCCCCGGCCGATATCTGGGGCTTGAAGATGCGGTCTATATCCATATTTACCTTTATCTCGTTCTTGTCACGCCAGTAGCCGGTGGCAAGTCCCGCAAAATATGCCGCTCCCATGGCCGTGGATTCCACACAGTCCGGACGTATCACCGTAACATTCGAAATATCAGCCTGTGTCTGCATAAGGAAATTATTGGCCGAAGCGCCTCCGTCAACCCTGAGATTACCCAGCTTAATACCGGAATCTGCTTCCATGGCCTTCAGAACATCACTGGTGGAATATGCTATCGACTCCAGTGTAGCCCTGATGATATGATATTTATTCACACCTCTTGTGATACCTACTATGGTTCCCCGGGCATACTGGTTCCAGTAGGGCGCACCCAGGCCGGTAAAGGCCGGCACCACATAACAGCCGTTGGTATCCTTAACCTTTTTGGCCATGTACTCCGAATCCTCCGA
>CACZRT010000023.1 GCA_902783585.1 uncultured Lachnospiraceae bacterium
CACCAGAAATGCAATCTTGATAAATAACGCAAATACAATATTCTCATAGACGATCCGCAAGGTCTTTCTGGAGATCTTCATCGCAAGCGCGATCTTAGCCGGATCATCATCCATAAGAACGATATCTGCCGCTTCGATCGCAGCATCCGATCCCAGACCGCCCATCGCAATTCCAATATCTGCGCGCGACAATACCGGCGCATCATTAATTCCATCGCCGACAAAGGCAAGCTTCTCTTTCTCGTCCTTTTCCTGTATCAGCTTCTCAACCAGTTCCACCTTATCGGCAGGAAGCAGTTCACTGTATACCTCATCGATATGTAATGTATCAGCCACGGACTTCGCGACACGACCCGCATCTCCGGTCAGCATAATATTCTTCTTAATTCCGGACTGCTTGAGTCCCTGAATGGCCTGTTCCGAATGCTCCTTGATCACATCGTTGATCACAAGATATCCCTGATACTGATTATCCACGGCAACATGAACAATGGTTCCGATCTGCTGCGGTTCCTGATACGGGATAAATAACTGCTCCATCAGCTTCTGATTACCAACCGCAACCGCATGACCATCCACCTCTGCCGTTACTCCGTGACCGCCGATTTCCTCAACCTTAGAAACCAGCTCTGTAGATATCGCGCTTCCATACGCATCCTTTAAGCTGCGGCTGATCGGGTGATTGGAATAGGTCTCTGCACTTGCCGCATAGTAGAGCAGCTGCTCCTTATCCGTTCCTTCCGCCGGGCAGGCTTCGGTCACCTCAAAGACACCCTTGGTCAAGGTTCCGGTCTTATCAAATACCATATATTTTACCTGCGACAAGGTCTCAAGATAGCTGGAGCCCTTCACAAGAATTCCTCTCGCAGATGCTCCGCCGATACCGCCGAAGAAACTAAGCGGAATGGAGATCACTAATGCACATGGGCAGCTGATAACAAGGAAATTCAGGGCCCTCGGCACCCAGATATCAAATCCCGGTTCATGATGAAGCAGAAGATTCAAGAGCGGCGGAAGCAGTGCCAATGCCAATGCGCTGTAGCACACCACCGGCGTATAGATCTTCGCGAACTTTGTGATAAAGTTCTCCGATCTCGCCTTCTTCATGCTGGAATTCTCAACCAGATCCAGAATCTTGGCAACCGTCGAATCCTCGAATTCCTTCGTTGTCTCTACCTTGATCAGTCCGGTAATGTTCACACATCCACTGATAATATCATCGCCAACTGTCGCTTCCCGCGGAACACTCTCTCCGGTAAGCGCGCTCGTATTCAGGGTTGTACTTCCTTCCACGATCCGTCCATCGATCGGCACACGCTCTCCGGGCTGAATGACGATCATAGTTCCCAGCTCTACCTCATCCGGATCGACCTGCTCCAGTCCGTCCTCCGTCTCGATATTCGCGTAGTCCGGACGAATATCCATGAGTGCGGTAATATTCTTGCGGCTCTTGCCGACTGCATATCCCTGGAATAATTCTCCGATCTGGTAGAACAGCATAACGGCAACGCTCTCTTCGAATTCACCGGTCTTCCAGATACCAAGTGCGATCGCGCCAAGGGTAGCAACCGCCATCAGGAAATTCTCATCAAATACCTCCCGATGCCAGATCCCGAGTGCCGCCTTCCGCAGGATGTCATACCCGATGATGACATAAGGGATCATGTATAGTCCCAGTGCAAGCCATTTATTAAATTCCAGAATATGATCCAATATCATGAGCGCGATCAGAAGAACGGCACTGATGATAATACGGATCAGCATTTTTTTCTGTTTCTTCGTCATAGAAACCTCTACTCCTTACAGATCATATATCAATTCCTGATCACTCACCCTTGGAAGCAATACGATAGAAAAGCTGCTTTACAGATAGATCTCACAATCATCCTCAACACGCTTGCAGGCCTTTACCACATTCTGCATGATCGCATCCACATCTGCATCATCTGCAAACTCCACTTTCATCTTCTGTGTCATAAAGCTGACCGTTGCATCCTGCACTCCTTCCACCTTCTTGGCAGCTTCCTCCATCTTCAAAGCACAATTAGCACAATCAACCTCAATCTTATACGTCTTCTTCATGTTTCCTTACCCTTTCCTTTCCACATTCCATCATTCATTGTATTACTCTCTGATCATTACTTAGCTTTCATATATTCCTAACGATTACGATCACTTACTCCTCCACATGCTCCATGCCCATCTTAATTATATGGTACACATGATCGTCATCTAAGGAATAAAAAAAGCTCTTGCCGTCCCGTCGGAACTTAACCAGCTTGGCGTCCTTCAAAATCCTCAACTGATGACTCACGGACGACTGGCTCATATTCAGGAGCTCCGCAATATCGCCAACACAGAGCTCATTTTCAAATAAAGAATACAGAATCCGAACTCTCGTAGAATCCCCGAATACCTTAAATAACTCTGCAAGCTCATACAGAACCTCATCCGGCGGCTGCACACTGGCAATCGATTGTAACTTCTCTCTTCCTGTAAGAACAGGTGATTCCTCCTTGTGATTCTCCATAGCCTACCCCTTTCTGTGTGAATCATTTTAACACATGTTCATCTGTTCATATGAATTATCTCTCATATGTTACTGATTGTCAATACCTATTTTTAAAAAAATACGCTCCAACCACCAATGGTTGGAGCGTGGAGACGCTACTTGACTCATGACGCCATCTCGACTGTCGTCTCGATGGCGATTCTCATCGCTTACTTGCTTATTCACTCATCTTCATATATTTCATAGTTATTCAAAATTGTATTGTAGGTGTCAACTCTGGCAATGACCAAGTATTAAAATGCTATCTTGTTATAGAAAGAAATGAGCATTCCGCAAGGTGGCCATGGATCAATTTTCACAATGCACCAGATCAGAACTGCCTTATGGAAAGGCGGCAGAGAAGCATACAAAGTATATTGAAAAAGATGTATGCCTACCTGTGGACGCATTTTCAGAATTTATACATAAGTACCATTGTTTGAAGAGGGATGAATCCGTATGGACATGGAAGAAGAAGCTGTTGTTGGCAGATTTGATTCGGGATATGAAGGATGCAAGTTATCCATTCTTTCTGTTTATATTCCAATTCTATTCCATTCAATGCCAGAAATACAAGCATGACATGTGTCCCAAGTCTTTTATTCCCATCAATCATAGAATGATTCTTAATCAGTCCATATCCAAGTCTGGCTGCCTTTGACTGAATTGTAGGATATAATTCTTCTCCACCAAATGATTGAAATGGTGCTTTCAGTGCAGAATCCAATAGATTGTTGTCTCTAACTCCATAACTCCCACCGTACTCCTCAATCAATTGAGAATGAAGCATCAGAATCTGTTCCTTACTCAGTTGCTTCATCTGGCAAGCACCTCATACGCTTCTTTATTTTGTGCCAACAGTCTTTTCGATATAGCAAGCACATCTTCATCGGATGCGATTGCATTTTCTTCCGCTTTACTGAAATCAATCACAAGATATCTGGGAATATTGTTTTTCAGAATTACCGCAGTCCCTTTTTCATCTACTAATTTTGTCACTTTAGAAAAATTCTGATTTGCTTCTGTAATTGAAATCATTGTGTTAGTATCTATGGTCATTGGAACACCTCCATCCTTTTGACTATAATATACCACGAAATATAGCTATTATTTAACCTATTATTAAACAAATTATGAAAACAAACAATCACCAGAAAATTATATTCTTTTAATATCCACTTGTTTTACCATACTTCATTTCCCTTTGTCTTACCCCAATCAATTTCAGATGGTTTATAATCCCCATGATTATCCATTTTTATCAATCAAATTCAAACCTAAAAGATCTCCAACAGCTCCTTCAGATTCTCCACCTTACGATACAGCAGCTTATCTAGCTCCTCATCCGGCTGAGTGAGATCCGGCACCATGATCACATGGCAGCCGGCACGATAACCTGCCAGAATTCCATTTGGCGCATCCTCCACGACGTAAGCATCCTCCGGTCGAACCTTCAGCTGCTCACAGGCATAGAGATAGATATCCGGAGCGGGCTTGCCATGTTCAACCATCGTTGCGCACACAATGGAGTCAAAATAAGGATACAGACCGACTTCCTGCAAATAGGCTTCTGTCCGTTCCGGGCCGGTGGCTGTCGTGATTGCCAGATGGTGCCCGCGATTCTTAAGTTCTGCCAGGGTCTCCTTCGCATAGGTTTTCAGGGTAATTCCATCCTGAGAAAGCGCCTGCTCCATCATTTCGATCCGCTTGTCACGGATCGTATGATAGGCATTCTCGTCCTGATACCAGTTATTTATCCGTTCCGGTGCGTATGGTCTTCCCAGACTTCGAAGGGACAGTGCCATCTCCCGCGTCATTGTATATCCACATTCCTTCGCTGCCAGAATCCAATACTTATGATAGTATTTCTCCGTATCAAGCAGCGTTCCGTCCATATCGAAGAATATTGTTTTCCCTGTATTCATTATCAATCATCCTCATCTTCGTGGGTATGCGGCATGGTTACGAAGCTCCGGTCAATCGTAATCACACATTGCAGCTCCTCATGCTCCGACTGAACCATATCCCGGATCTGATGTCTCACATCCCGATCCGTCTGCGGAAAGTCCTGTGGAATCATACAATCAAAGTATACCTTGCGAATCTGCCCTTCCTCTTCGAACCGGACATCATGCACGGAAAAATCGGCATTGATCTGTGTAACGATCCCCGTCAAATAATTCCGCATTTCAAATTGCTCTGCTTCTTCTTCATCCCAGCAGGACTCCGAGGTGACAACCGGATCATAATGA
>CACZRT010000024.1 GCA_902783585.1 uncultured Lachnospiraceae bacterium
CATGCACATAAGGTTGTGATCACGCGGAAGCTGTTGGGATTAGATCGGGTCATCAGTCTGGGAACAACGGGAATTCTTCGTACCGATGTAGGTTGGGCATTTACGGAAGATCCGGATGAATTGGATCCGGTACTGAAGGTGCATTATCTGCATGATGTCTATTTGAAGACGGATCCGGGCTTTACCGGACGGTCCACGGTTCCGACCATTGTGGATGAGAAGACCGGACTGGCAGTGAATAATGATCATTATTATATACCGATTTATTTGAATACAGCATGGAAGAAGTATCATAAGCCGGATGCTCCTGTGTTATATCCGACGGTGCTTCGGAAGGAGATCGACCAGTTGAACCGCTATGTATATGAGCGGGTGATCGAGGGCTTTTATAAATGTGGCTTTGCCCGTTCACAGCAGGCCTATGATATAGGTTACGATCAATTGTTTGAAGCGCTGGATACGTTAGAGCAGCATTTGAAGGATAAGCGGTTTCTGTTCGGAGATTATATTACGGATACGGATGTGCGGTTATATCCTTCGTTGATCCGGTTTCATGTTGCCTATCATCAGGTCTTTCGCACGAATCGGAATCGACTGATCGAATTCCCGAATCTGTGGGGATATGCCAGAGATCTGTATCAGACAGAGGGCTTTCGGGATACGACATTTTTTGATCTAATCAAGAAGCATTATCAGACATCTCCGCATCTTCGTCCGCTTTGGGGCAATGAGTACGGACTGTATGCCAAGGGTCCGGATGTGAGTGTCTGGGAGCTGCTGCATGGACGGGAGCAGCTGTCGAAGGATCCGGAGCATAAGTTTTTGCTGAACGATTAGGAGAATGATAAAGAAGGGAGATCGATTATGAGTGAATATCAGGATGAGCCGGTCTTACAGGATCTGAAGGTTGTTCTGTCAGAGGCTGGCAGCACGGCAGAAAAGAATGCTTATGCAGAGTGGGAAGCATTGGGAGAGCAGCTTCTGCAGCCAATCTATCAGGCAGAGCATGCAAAGACGCAGGCGGAATATGAAGAGGCATACGACCGGGTATTTGAAGAGTTGGACTTACTTGAGAAGCGAATAGGATCAAAGGATTGTCTGGTGGGAGATCAGCTAACTATAGCGGATGTCAGACTGTACTCGGTATTGGTCCGTTTTAATATCATATATTACTTCGCATTTCGGCTGAACCGCTCGCAAATACAGGATTTTCCGAATCTGTGGAGATATGTAAGACAGCTATATGCAAGAGAGGAGTTCCGGAAAGTGACGGACTTTGAGGCACTTAAGCAGGAATACTATGGGAATCAAAGTGATATCCAGAATCCGTATCATATCATCGCGAACGGACCGGATATGGCGAATTGGGGATAGATTAGATTATATCCGGATTCATTACGAATGGATCGGATACAGAGAATTGGGAAATGACATAGAATAGGTGGTAACAACATGAATATTACGTATAAACTTGATAAGGATCAGATCAACTGGCAGGAGGTAGCAGATGTGCTGGATCGTTCGCAGCTGTCACATCTTCCCGCGGATCAGCAGGAGATTGTCTTTCGGAACAGTTATGCAGTGGTATTTGTCTATGATGACGAGCGGATCGTCGGCGTGGCAAGGGCCTTGTCAGACGGGATATGTCAGGCGGCAATCTATAATGTGGCGTTGGATGAGGAATATCAGGGGCATGGTATTGGACGAAGGATGATCGAACTGTTATTAGAGCAGTTAAAGGGGCAGAACGTGATTCTCTATACCCATCCACAGACGGTGGCGATGTATGAGAAGTTTGGCTTTCGAAGAAATAAGACGGCAATGTGTTACTTTGATATGGAAAAAGAACACTTCGACTGGATGGAGCAGGAGGGTTTCTTCCTGCCGGAGGGCTACCGGTTTGTTGATGAGTATGACCGTCCGGATATGGAATGGACGAGAACGAAGTAAGGGAGCAGCTTTTTAGTGACCGGATGAAAGGTTGTCACATCATTATATTCGCAATCAAAGCAATGAATGGGAAGTGCTTGCAAATGTGCTTCGGGTTATAAGTAAAAACTATAACCCGCTCTAGTTTGCAAGTATTTCCCTTTTTTTAATTAGAATGATAATATATGTCTAGTCAAAGGGAATAAATTAAATCATATAGGAATAGTATGAATTAAAAGCCTGATGACAGAATACAATGAAAAAAATAAGAAGAAAGGGGCAATGACCATGAGATCACAAATGAATACTAGTAAAGGAGCGCGATGTTGCTGCATGTGTTGTTGCACATGGAATATGGATCCGGAATAAACGGATCCAATACAGATTAAAATTGAACGATGATAGAACAATCAAATCATGATAGTGAATAGAAAATGGAGGAATTAAAATGAGAATTCAAAGATTATTAAAGCGGGCAACCGCAATTACAATATCAGCAGCATTACTGACAGGAGTTGCTGCATGTGGAAGTACCGAACCGGTATCGGATAACAATAATGAAAAGACCGTAGAGCAGGCACAGGTTGCGGATTCGGATAAGGATGTCGTAGGTAATTCCGATGATGCTGTTGTGGATGAACCGAAAAATGAGATCGCCTTTGATGCAGAAGAGAATACGATCCGGTTTGCCATTCAGGCAGGTACGATCCGAACCGCAGTAGAGATCCTGGCAGATGGACTTGGCTACTACGAGGAAGAGGGCGTGAACGTAGAATTGGTTGACAGCAATGATGCAACGGCAACACTGACCTCGATCAGCTCCGGTAAGAAGGACATCGATGTATATGGTCAGGGAATTGTACCGGATTTGACATTCATAGCGAACGGCTCAG
>CACZRT010000025.1 GCA_902783585.1 uncultured Lachnospiraceae bacterium
CTCTTTCATCAGTTGTATCAAGAAATTATATAATCATTCAATTCCGTATCCCGATTTCTGTTCAACCGTAAGATCTGTGCCTTGTAAGATCTCCCATCCCTTACTCTTAAGCTCCTCCAATGTATAATGCCGGAAATAGCCGATCCGGACTTCCGAGGAAGAGGTATAGGAGGTTGTGATGAAATGATCCGTTGCCTCGTGATGTCCGTAGCAATTCTCTATACATGCGGTCTCTATCCAGCTGTCCATATCAATGACATCGACCGCCCGGTTCATTTGTATGTAGAGGATATGCGCGGATGTATCATACGTAAACTCCGCAGGGTAGGTGACATTCGAATAGGTACTCAGATCGGAGCTTCCGATAAACGCCCCATCCTTTACGGAATATCGGTACAGATCCCCACTGCTGTACGGAACCAGCAGAAGATCCACCTTCCCATTCTGATCTAAGTCGCAGAAAGAAAGTCCTAACGGATCCGACCCGGCACAGTCGATCTCTGTCTGTACCGCGCCATCCGATCCGATCAACAGGATCTTAGAACCATCCGTGATACAGAAGAGCTCCGGATCATCCGGACATATAGATACATATTTCGTAGTGTTCCATTCCTCTGTATGCGGAATCTCCGTAAACTCTCCACTATCCAGCTTTAAGAGCAGATCGCCGAAGGTATCTGCATAATAGATACAATTCCCCTCCGGATAGTACTGTGGTACGATCGTTGGAGAAATGCCCGAATTCGGGATCGTATACTCCGTCTTCTCATCGGTGTTCACATCATAGACGGTAAGAATATAGACACAGGTCTCCGGACGGGTAATATACAGGAGCTTCCCTTCCTGAAAGCTGATCGTATTATTGTTTAGGGTATATACATCCGGAATCGTACGCTCACTCTTCTCTCCGCTTGTCAGATCCACGGAGATCAGGATCAGCGCAGAGGAATCTGTACGAGCCAGATAGAAGGTATTCCCGCTGTGTCCAAGCATGGTATAAAAGTACAGCCCAACGTCAGAGTCTCCGACGACAACCTGCCGGATCAGAGCGTCCGTATTCGGATCAAAGAGGGTAAGGGTGATACCGGTCTCCTCCTCGGTCAGAACCGCTAAGACAGCTTCATCCAGATATTCATTACCCGTAGAAGACAGGACGATACTCTCGTCATATTCCGTCCAATCCTCATCGGAGACATAGAGCTTATAATATATGATCTCGCCCCCCAAAGATGGATGAACATAGACTCCCTGATTAATGACAGCATCGTCTAAGTCATCGGTAAACTGCCGGACCAGATTGACATAATCGGAGCCTTTCGATGGCATCGGCGTTGCCATGCCACCATTTTGCGTGATATATAACGGCCAGCCGTCTCCATCCCGATCACTGATATCGACGATCGGATCATTTAAGTTATGATGGTAGCAGCATTCACCGGTCGTCAGGTCATAGAGATCCGCGATATTGCCACAGTAGTAAGCAATGTAGTTATTCGCCGGAAGATAGAGAAAAGCACTATCCACCATGACCTCATTGCTGGTAAAATCATATTCCCAGTATAGACTTAGGTCTGCCGGATCATAGCACTGAATATGGGTATGATCGGTTGACAGGAACGAATAGTTGTAGGAAGCCGCATTGGATTTGCCATCATTAATGCTCGTGGCCGTTAGGAAATGCTTATCATCGGCAAAGTACAGATCACGAATACGATCATCGGTGACCTCCGTATAGACCGTCTGCTTGGACGCCACATCATAGACGCCGGCCACATACTGCATCTGTCCGACAAAAGCGTTAAAGGCAATGTATTTCTCATTCGGAGACATGCTCCAGTCGGATATGCTCAGAGGATCATCCTCCATATTCTTCGGAAGCCGGATCTGCTTTACAACAGCTCCGTCGGCAGCCGCATATTCATATATGGTATTGGACAGCGTAAGGATCATGAAATTACCATCAGCGGTAAGCTTAGCATTATCCGAACAGTAGCTGTCATCCTCGATCTCATTCTTCCATAGGAGAGAAGCCGAATTCAGATCATACATGCAGAGCTGATCTCTTGTCCAATACAGGAATGTATCATCCGTCAGATAAGACATGCCATAGAGCTTATTCGGAAGATCCATGGACAACACAGGCTCATGGGTATCTGTGCGCCAGACATACAGAATACCGCCTCTGTCCCGTGCAGCCAGATATGTACCATCCGGCGACACCTGATAGTCCTCGATCCGGTTAGGCAGCTGATAATTCCAGGCCGCATAGATGTTATTCCCGGAGAGCGAGGTATAGGCAAGGGACGCATCCGTCAGAGCACGCAAGGCTTCCGCTGTCACCGGACGTTCCTCCTCCTGCGGAAGGGCATGCAGTGCCAGCTGCAGAGCCGTGATACGCCGCTCATTTTCTAATAACTGCTTGGATTCATTCGCCAGATATCTGGATTGATTGCGCAGAGATTCCTGATAGCTTTCCTTGATCTGATTCCGGCTGTAGAGCATATATCCGCCAAATGCGAGCGCAACACACAGAATGCCTGCAAATACAAGGGATAACCTCTTCATCTTATACTGACGGTGGCGGTTCATCAATTCATCATAAGAGCAGCCGAGTAAAGCTGCAGCAAGCCGTGGAAGCTCTTCCCGGTTCGCCTGCCTGATCGATATACGGTAGTCACAGGAAAGCGGCTCCAATGCAACCTTAATCGTCTGTGGCTCCCCTTTCTCATTATTCACAATTCGCTCTTCACTAAGCAGGATATCCGGAATGACGTCCTGCGGCTCGCCATCCACCAAGACCGTCAGTACCTGTCTGCGGGAATGATTTTTCAGGAAATACTCGATCTCCCGCGGCACCCACATAGATTCCTTCGTGTGGGTGGAACAGATAACGATCAGGTAATCGGCATGCTCTAGGGCATAGGAGATATCATCGCTTAAGTCACTGGTGATCGGAAGCTCGTCCTTATCACGAAAGATCCGCTCGATCTTCTTCATCCCGGACTTCTTGCGGATCTTAGAAGGAACATGGAAGCGTTCCAATCCACGCTGAATGGACTCTGCAACCTTGATATCCTCCGGTGCATGCTTATAGGAGATAAATGCGTTATAATGTTCGATCATAATTAAAGATTCCTCCCACCCCTACATCAAGGTCTTCAAGCTCTCGATCAATTCCATATCCGAAGGCGTGATCTTAATATTCGTCTTCATCACCTCGCCGTCCGGATGGGTGATCTTAATCTCGATCACACTGTCCACCGGAATCCCCTTGGCTTTCACTGCATTTAAGAACATCGGGAACTTCGGATGATTCTCCGTGAATTGATTCCACATTCCCTGTAATTTGAATATGAGTGCCGGATTCGGTCCCTTCATAATGTACACCTTCCTATCTTCTTATTTATCTTGACTGTTGCCTCTTATAAATCCCCTATGAGCATTGTCCTGCTGCCTGTCAAGGTCTTTTGATCTACTCTTATATGTTACTACTATCATTGAGGATTGGCTACTTCTTCTTCCCGAAATGTGACCGGATGATCAGATAGAGTCCCAGTACAAATGCCAGCAGATACCCGATAAAACCAAGCGCCGGAATCCCCAGGATCTGCGGATGCATATTCGTCGTACAGAGCAGACTGGAGCCAAGCAGGAGTGTTGCTGCAAAGATACATATGATCAAATGGTTCATGATCCGGTTGAATTCCTCCATCAACGGTCTTGAGCTCTCCAGATCCAGATTGATCTTGGTCTGTCCGCGAAGCGTATTCTTGATCAGATCGGAGGCAAGTCCCGGAATCTCCATCGCCTTCTCGGCTGAGGATGCCACCGTCGCCGCGTCCTGGATCACTGATCGGATCAGCTGCCGCGGTCTTAACATATCCTTCATCACGTATGTCTGCGCGATCTTCACAATGCTGGTATTCGGTGACAGACGGGATAAGACACCCTCGATCACGACCAGACCTCTGGCCAGTATCGAGATACCGGATGGGAGAACAATCTGATTCTCTTTCATGACCTTGATCAGATCCATGAATACCTCACCGATATTCATATCTCCCAGATCCATACCGTAATACCGGTCCATCAGGAAATCTATATCCGTATAGAGCTTACTGTAATTCAGTTCTCCATTTGCTGCACCCATAGCAATGATTGCCCGGATCAATCCCTGCTGATCCTTCTTCACCATGGCGCGGATTCCCTGATTGATCGAGCTTCGTTCCTGTTTACTTAAGGTGCCTGTCATCCCCATATCGATCCAGACTAGCTCATCATCCCGTATCATAATATTACCCTGATGCGGATCTGCATGAAAGAAACCATCCGTTAACACCTGCTTAATGTAATTCTGGATCATCAGCTTCCCCAGCGCATCCCGGTCATAACCTTCCGCGTCCAACCGGTCACTGTCACCGATGGAGAAGCCTTCCACATACTCCATCGTCATCACCTTCGAGGTCGTAAGCTCGGCGATGATCTCCGGACAATTAATTCCCGGCTCGTCCGCATTCAGATTACGGAATTCGATCGTATGAACCGCTTCGATCAGATAGTTTAATTCCTCCTGGGATACCTTCCATAATTCCTCCAGCATTCCCATAAAATCAATCTTCTCACCGACTCTCGGTGCCATCTTCAAAGGTCTTACCAGCTTACGGAGCAGCATGATATCATGGCGCATCGTCTCCTGCACACCGGGACGCTGCACCTTCACGACCACCTGTCTTCCATCCTGCAGCACAGCCTTATGCACCTGTCCGATCGATGCCGCCCCAAGCGGAACCGCATCAAACTGCCGATAGATCTCCTTCATCGGAGCCTTCAGCTGCTCTTCCACCACGGCCGTTACTTCCTCTAACGAAAGCGGCGTGGAATTCTCACACAGATTCTCCAGCTCCTGACAGTATGTTCTCGGCAGAAGATCTGTACGCTTCGACATGATCTGCCCCATTTTAATGAAGGTCGGACCCAGATCCTCTAAGATCATCCGCAGCCGCTCCGGCGATAATTCGTTGCGGGTCAGCTCATGATTTTTCAGGATCTTCGTAATCTCCTGCAAGCGTGCCACATTCTCATTCAAGAGACTTTTCGGGAGCTTGGAATCACTCTTCAAGAGCTCCTTCAGATCATCACTTTCCACGCTGCCATAATACGTAAGCAGATCGGCAAGCGTGCAATCATGATAATCCGGAGGCATTTTCCCGGTCTTAGCACCACTCTTTTCTTCCTGTGTACTCTCCGGAGCCGGCTCTTCCGACTCTCCGAATGTAATATCTATCGTCGTCGATTTCTCTATCACCAGTGTCACCTTCTTAATCACTTATCATACTTCTGTAATCATAGTACAAATAACAGAAAAAGTCCAATGATACCGGCATTTTATCTTTTTCTGCATCGTATATATCCATATCCTACACCCACCAGTGTAGATACTCCGGTCGCGACCAGTCCCGGAAGCAATATGGCAGCCGGATTCGCTGAGCCATACTGCATCCGATAGGCGATCATATTGATTGGGATCAGCTGCAGGGAGGAGATATTGATCACCATCAGCATGCACATCTCATCACTGGCGGAATCCGGTTCCTCCGCCGGTTCTTCTCTGTTGCTATGCATCTTATCCGACACCTCCGCCATACTCTCACGCTGCTTCTCCTGTATCTCCTTCAGTGCCCGCATCGCCTTGATCCCGCTGGGAGTCGCCGCCCAGCCAAGCCCTAACAGATTCGCGATCACATTAACCGCGATATACCCCATCACTTCCTCATGATCGGCGATCTGGGGAAATAACAGACGAAGGACCGGTGTAAGCAGCTTCGTCAACTGCCGCACCAGTCCTGTCTGTTCTGCGATCTTCATAACCCCTGTCCACATTCCGACAACTCCGAGCATCAGAATACATAAGCTGACCGCTTCCTTCGAAGAGTCCAGAATACCGGTAGACACCTCATCCATCTGTCCGGTAAAAGCCGCAACCACGATCCCGATCAAGATCATACATGCCCAAATATAATTCAACAAGTCCCTGTCCTCCGGAAGATATCATCCCTGCAATAAGCCGGTCTTATTATCTATAATCTATGACCGTATTCCCGGATTCAGACCAATACAAACTTACAGAATTCAGACTTATATACCAGTCTCGCCGGATTCAGACCAATACAAGCTTTCCATGTATCTGACCTATCATTTAAGATATAACATACTCCCCATCTTTATCAGAAAAATATGATCATGAATGACTACCCAGCACTTCCTTCAACACATTCACCATATTATTCACATCGATCGGCTTCGCGATATGCCCGTTCATTCCGACATCATGCGCCTTCTTCACATCCTCGGAGAATGCATTTGCCGTCATGGCAACGACCGGAACCTTGCAAAGCTGCTCATCCGGAAGCGCCCGGATCGCCTTCGTTGCGTCATATCCGTTCATAACCGGCATCTGAATATCCATAAGCACCGCATCATAATATCCCGGCTCGGAAGCAGCCACCTTATCCACTGCGATCTGCCCATTCTCCGCTGTCTCTACGGTGAAGCCAAGATCCTCCAGCAGCATGGTCGCGATCTCCCGATTGATCTCCATATCCTCCACAAGCAGTACCCGCAGCTTGCTGAAATCAATCTCCTCCGATTCCGCCTCAGAGGGTTCGACAGCCCCTGCTTCCTCAGAGGTCGTGCCACTGCCTGTATGA
>CACZRT010000026.1 GCA_902783585.1 uncultured Lachnospiraceae bacterium
ACTTCAATTCCTCTGTCTCGATCATGAACATGACGGAGCCGGTTCTGTCCTCTGCAATCCCGGCATAATTGACATAGTCCCGGTCTGCCTGTTTCAAGGCTTCTACCTTATCTAAGATCTCCTGAAGATCTGTTCCGAAGGTCTTGGTAAGCTCCTTGATCCCTTCCTTGTCAAAGGTACGGATTCCGCTAAGTAATTTATTGGTACCGCTTACCAGTCCGCTCATTCCATCCTTCAGCTGAGAACCGCTGCTAACAAAGGTATCAACGCCTTCGCTTAATTGCTTGCTTCCTTCATAAGCCGCTGTCACTCCGCCGGTATAGGCATTCACTCCGGCTGCATAGTCTGCGGAATTCTTTGCAAGAGCATCCGCACTTGTCCCAAGCTGTTCTAAGGCACCGGTAAGCTCCGGTGGAAGCGCGTCTCCATATGCCTGCACCATCTGCATCACATCATGATAACCGCTTGCGTATGCTGCCATTCCGTCACTTAATCCCTGTGCGCCCGCACTAACCTGTGTTCCCTGTTCACTTAGGGTCTGTAAGCCGCTCTCCAAGCCGTCCACACCGGATTGAATCTGGGAAGCGCCGTCGATATACTGATTCAAATATCCCTGATAGGTTACCATGGAATCATACAGCGTCTTTGTTCCAGATACTAATTTGTCCGATGCCTCGGAGAGATCATCCATGCTGTCACCACTCTCCCGAAGATCATCCAGATCATCATCCTCCATATCTGCAAGGAAACCATTCGTTACGATCGTTTCCGTGAATTCCAGTTCGAAGTCTGTAACATCTGCTTCGATCTCTACATACTCCGGAAGCTCCATATCCTCGGTCAGCTCATAGCCGCCAAGACCTAAGGCATCCTGTACTCCCGGCAGCGCATATCCTATTGCAAATGTACTGTCTGCCTGAGAAGATACCGTTCCGCTGCTGACCTCCACATTCACAAATCGATCCTTATCAAAGGTCACCATGGATAAGAATACGAACGGAATGGGAACTTCATATTCCTGCTCATTGATCGTCACCTTTTCCTTCGTATAATTCTCATAGTCAAAACGGATCAGTACATGCCCGCTCTTACCGATCAGCTCCTGCGGATTGATCTCCTTGCCGTCTAACTGATAGCTGACCTTCACACCGACCGGGAGCTCATCTGTGGAATTGCCGCGATAGGTAATATCCGCGCCATGATTCTCCCATGTGATCTGGCTCCCATCCTGTGTGAATTCTTCATCGCCCTCCATATTACGGATATTATCAAGATTTGAGACATCCGCAATATCATCAAGACCGCCGTTATTCTTAAGAACGGTATCCACCCGGACTTCATTCACGGAACCATCAGCCGATGATTTCACATAGACTGTCTCTGCCTTATCTACCTGATTTGCGTCAATATTCTTCTTTGCAGTATACGCTGCAACACTCTCCGCGATCTGATCCGCTTCCGTTCCACCGGTCGTACTGCTATCCTGTCCGGAAGAACTGTCAGCGCTGCTGTCTGCGCACCCCCACAAGAAAAGCATGAGTGCACCTGCTATTCCATAGATTGTTAATCGCTTGCCAATCTTTAACCACTGCTTTTTCATCTATCTCTACCTCCTGTATTTCGGTATTGCCACTTGGTTTTAGCCTCAATTATTCTACGTTTTTCAATGCCATATCCATCGGCACCTTCCGGATCTTGCGGTATTCTAATAACGCGACGATCGCATAGGTTCCTATACCCAAAACCAGCATCTCTATGATCACGGACAGACTTAGATGATACGGCAGCCAGCCGCTGATCCGTATTCTCATCATAGCCCAATAGATATAGTCCAGAAACATATTATCAAGCGGAATGGACAGCACCATACATAAGACGACCACCAGACTGGTTGCATTGACATACAGCCGGCTGATCTCCCCATTGTAATAGCCGAGGATCTTCGTCATGGAGATGGCCTGCGCATTCTTCTCAATGATGATCTTCGATAACAGATAGATCAACAGCATGAATATGATAACGGCAAATCCGTCTACCAGATACATCATGCTCCCCATCGAGGTCTCCAGCTGACGGCTGACCTTTGTAAGTGCCGTCAGATCGATCACGGTTCCGATATTCTCCTGTGCGATATCCGTGATCTCACTGTTACTGAAATATCCCACGAAGGTGTCCTCGCCCAGATCAAAGGTCGTATTCAGATCCTCCTGATACATGAAGATTGCGATCGCGCCCGAATAATCATAGATCTGTCCGACAGTAAAGGTGTAGATATCATCCTCATACGTCTCCTTCAACGTGATCGTATCGCCAACATCTTTACTGTATTTCTCCGCATATGCGCTGGAAATGGCTACTGTCCCCTCCGGAATCGCAAGCTTAACATACCGGCTGTCCGGCTGGACACCGTATAATGTGATATCCTCCACAATAACGTCCTTCTCCTGTGATTTCAGAGAATACGCACTGAACTTCTCGGCATCCTCATTTTCCGTCTGCATCGCATTCTGATATTCCATCCACATCATTATCAGATCCAGCTTGGAATCATTCTCATCGATCGTCGGATAATTCAGAATATATTGATACTGCGCCAGCATATTGTTCTGCAGCTGGTCGGAATAATCATTGAGTATGACCGGCAGTGCCAGCCCGAACATCAGCAGCAGATTCGCAAACAGGACGCCAACTGCGATCATCAGATAGTTGCTCATATTCTGCATGATCACGCGAAGCTGGAATCTTGTAAAGAACGGAATATGTGCATTCAGAGGCAAAGCCTTATGCTTTCTCTTCTTTGCAAAATCATTCCGGATAAACTTAAGCGGTGACATCCGAAGATTCTTACTTAAGATCACATAATTAATGGCAACCATGATCGCAATCGGGATTACCGTTGTCAGCAGGAATGCTTCTGCGCTCCACACGGTCACATACGTCGGCAGACTGTAGCTTCCATAGTACATACCTGCACAGAAATTCTTGAAGCCGGTGTATCCCAGAATATTACCGATGAGTGCGCTGACGATCGTTACCAATACCGGCATGGTCATATAGTGACGGACAAGCTCGCCTCTGGTATAGCCGCTCGCAAGCAGTGTACCGATCACTGTTGATTCCTTGAAAATGGTATTCTTTGAGGTGATTGCGAAGACAAATGCCATAATTCCGATGAACATATAGAGCAGGATCATCATCATGGCGCGGTCGCCGCCCATATCCGTTCCGGTAAATGTGATTGCCAGATTGTCCTGTCTTGCAAGAAAATCCTTCAAGTGAATGATATCATTCACTTCCTTTAAGAATTCCGCATTTTGATCCTTGGCTTCCTTCTCATCCTGAGGAGGAACATCATATTTCCACGCATAGTTATTATAAAGAAACTCTGAACGATAACCTGCAAAGGCATCGGGACTTACAATCGCAACACCGAACTTCTGGGCATCAAACATCGTATCGCTGTTCTTCTCATACAGACAGCTGTAATCCGGCAGTGCGACCAGTCCGGAGATCTTATAGATCCGGCCTTCCTCATTCTCCAGGGTATCTCCCACCACCAGCTTATTATTATCGGCATACATACGGTCAATGGCGATCTCGTCCGATCCTGTCGGAAGCTCTCCCTCCATCAGACAGACCAGATTCACCTCGCTGCGGTTCGGATAGATCCGCATGTTGCTGTCATTGGTCATCCGTTCTTCCACATACAGAAGATCATAGATCGTAACGCCAAGCTCCGTAATATTCTTTCTCTGCGCCTTATTTAACGGCTTATCCGTCCGGAAATGCCCGTCTTCAATATTATACTTGGTAAAGCCCTCATTATACGCCTTGATCATGCTTCCATCCGCAACCAGAAAGCCGGAGATCAGACCGATAAAAAGCGTGAACATGACAAACAGAGCCAGATATTTTCCAAGCTCGCCCTTAAGTTCCGGAAGAAGGCGCTTTCTAAGTGGATTCTTCATGGTCCGCCTCCTTACCATTCCAGCGCATCCGCCGGTGTCTTGGTTTCATTGATGATATTCTTCCGGATCATACCGTCACGCAGCTTCACCACACGATCCGCCATATCCTTGATCGCGTCATTATGCGTAACCATGATCACGGTATTGCCGTACTTCTGATTCACGGTCTCGATCAGCTTCAGGATTTCCTTACTGGTGTTATAATCCAATGCTCCGGTCGGCTCATCGCAGAGCAGGATATCCGGATTCTTAACAATGGCTCTTCCGATGGCACATCGCTGCTGCTGCCCGCCGGATAACTGATTCGGGAGCTTCTTCTGATGTTCATAGAGCCCTAAGGTCCCGAGCAATTCATCTACCGACAGCGGATTGTCGCCAAGATAAGCGCCAACCTCAATGTTCTCCCGCACCGTCAGATTCGGGATCAGATTATACATCTGAAAGATATACCCCAAATGCTTTCTCCGGTACTGCGTCAGCTTCTTCTCCTTCATATCCGCCATCCGCTCGCCATTCACAATGATCTCTCCGGAATCCGGACGATCAATACCGCCTATGATATTAAGCAGCGTTGACTTGCCGGAACCGGAAGGACCTAACAGCACACAGAACTCTCCCTGTGCAATATCCAGATCGATCCCTTTCAATACCTCAACCTTACTGTCGCCGGCGCCAAAGGACTTGCGGATCTCATGTATCGCCAAAAAATCTTCCCTCAAAATCGTATCCTCCTAAATATGTAAATGTCCTGCCGTATCTTGTGTTCTTCCTAAGCAGAAATTATACGAAAAATAAAAACGCATATAATTTATAGTTAGTTATCACTAACCATAGTTATATGCGTCTTTTTCTCATTTGTCAAGAGGTTTTCTTTAAGAGTTTTTCTTATTGAAGCCTTGCTACCTTGCCATTTCCACTCTCCGACGTCTCCACGACCACGCCGTTCATGCTGCCGACAAAGGTACTGAGCTGGGAATATCCATATTTCTTAATATCAAAATCCGGATAATAATTATGCAGAATCCGTCCCAAATATCCCATTTCCATCGGTCCTTTTTTAAGCATATCCAGGATCCGGTTCTTCACATCTCCCTCGCCGGTAAGCTCATGCTTGAGCGATACATAGACAGTGCTCCGCTCCTGCGCCAGTTCAAAGTCCTGCAGCGCCTGTACGAATTTGCTCATAGAGCTGTAGCCGTAATTCCGTTCGTCAAAGTCCTTGTAGATCCTTTGAATGCTGCTCTTTAATCCGCCAAGACCGGTGCGATCGCCCTGATTCTCATTTTCACGGACAATCTCCGCCATGCTCTTCTTGATCTCGCGCATCGGCGTAATATTCTTCTCCGGATTAGCGGCTCCGCTTCCGGATCTCCGGCTGCTGCCGTTCTTCGAGGTTCCTTCACTCTCATCCACATCCGGCTCACCGATGATATCAAGGTTCTTGAAGATGGTGCAGGCCGCCTTCAGCGTCTTGGACGCATCACTCTTTCCCATCCCGATGACTTCAATTCCTTCTTCGGAAATGCGGTTCACGAGTCTGGTGAAATCACTATCCGAAGACACGATACAGAACATGTCCACATTCTTCGTATACATAATGTCCATGGCATCGATTACCAGCATGATATCCGCCGCATTCTTCGCTGTCGAGTACCGCGGCTGCTGAATGGGATCGACCGCATAGGTGAGTGCCTTGTGATTCCATTCGGACAGAGTCTTTGACGTGAAGTCCCCATACATCCGCTTGTAGGTCACCATGCCGTAATTCTTAAGCTCCATAAAGATACTGTCTATATATTTCACACTTGTATTCTCCGCGTCGATCAGTAACGCGATCCGTTTTTCCTTTTCCATAACTTAACCTTTCTACTCTTACTTCTAAATTAACTCTTCACATTTCCGTCTTTCTTATCTTGCTTCTAACTAACTCTTCATATTTCCGTCTTTCTTAATTAAAAAGCCCTAAATGGATTCTTATCTATATGATTCACATCTGCTGCTATCCCTGATACACGATCTCCCCCTGATAGATCGTATAGTGGATCTTGCCCGGCAGTTCCCATCCGATAAATGGACTGTTGCTCGCCTTCGATGCAAACTCCTCTTTCTTCACCGTCCAATTCTCATATTGACCGAAGATCACCAGATCTGCGGCCACGCCCTCTGTAATGCTCCCCGGTGTCAGATGGTAGAGCTCTGCCGGATTCTTGCTCATGCAGGTAAGCAGCTGCATCAGTGTCAGATACCCCGGCTTCACCAGACTTTGAATTCCCAATCCCAGAGAGGTCTCAAGTCCGGTAATTCCACTTGGCGCATCTGCAAGAGGCCGTGCCTTCTCCTCCTCACTGTGCGGTGCATGATCCGTCACGATCATATCAATCGTGCCATCCTGCAAGCCCTCGATGATCTTCATCCGATCCTCTTCCGTTCGTACCGGTGGATTCATACGGGCATTCGTTCCATATTCTAACACAGCAGCCTCCGTTAAGGTGAAATGATGTGGTGTCGCCTCTGCGTGCACATCGCCGCCAAGCTTCTTCGCAAGGCGTACCATTTCCACCGAATTCGCAGAACTGATATGCTGGATACAGACTGTGGCTTTCGCAGCAAGCGCGATCATACAGTCTCTTGCCACCATCACATCCTCTGCCGTATGTGACGCCCCTCCATACTTTAACTGCTCCGATACCGTTCCCTGATTCACGCCTGCCTGGTAGACAAATGCAGGATCCTCCTCATGCAGACTGACCGGAAGGTTCAACTCCCTTGCCTTCTCCATCGCAGTCAGAAGCAGCTGTTCGTCCATGATCGGGATACCGTCATCGGTAAAGCCTACTGCACCAAGCCTTGCCAGCCCGTCCATATCTACCAGTTCCTGTCCCTTCAAGCCCTTACTGATGGTTGCGGTCTGAAGCACACGGATCTTCGCCTGCTTTGCCTTCTCCTGAATATAGCTTAAGGTCTCCGGATTATCTACGGCAGGCTTCGTATTCGCCATGCATACAACCGTGGTAAATCCGCCCTTTGCCGCTGCTTCGGCTCCGGTCAGGATATCCTCCTTATAGGTAAATCCCGGGTCCCGAAAATGGACATGCGTATCCACCAGTCCCGGTGCCACCACCAATCCGGTCGCATCAATAACCATAACATTCCCCGATACCGTATCCGGAGACAGCTTCTCTTCTACCTTCACGATCTTACCGCCATCCACCAATACATCTAAAATGGCATCCGTCTTCGTCACCGGATCCACCACGCGTCCATTCTGAATTAATAACATTATCCTTGCCCCCTTATCATGCTTTCACTGGCAATATCGAATTCTAACAGCCTTATGCTTACGGTTCTTCTCCGAACAGCACGTTCTTCCCATCCCGGATCACAATATGATCGACAGACTTTGCCGAGTAATCATTGCTTGTGATCAGATTCTGCCAGTCAGTACTGTGAATACTGAAATTCACTACCATCACACTTCTGCTTTCCACCTTCACATCATCGGAGAAGGTGATCGCGAGCCTGGTATCTGTATCCTCCGCATCCGCCTTGGAAAATGTTCCTTTGGCACCGGTAAGTGCCTGATACATTCCCGTCTGGCTCGTAACCGCTGCGTGATAGCAGTCGAAGGTCAGCTCCTTGTCGTCCTTCGTCAGATAGTATTCAATCGTCAGATCCTTGGTGTTATATGCTGTACTGCCCGTATTCGTGATCTCCAGGGTGCCGGCAATGGCATTGACACTGGCAGAGGTGTTATCGTACTTCATGGATACGGTAAGACCCTCCCCTGTCACAGAATCATTTTTCAGACCGGAGCCGCTGCCGTTATCTTGATTGTTACCGGAATTGTCGTTATTGCCGCCGTTATTACTGCTGTTATTCCCTGTATTCGAGCTTACGCTCTGCCCGGCATTCTTCCCCTGTCCCGGTTCGCTTCCATAGACAAGCACTTCATTCTCATACACGGCAAAATGCTCTGCCGGAGTCGTGCTTCCATTCCCTACACCGGCAATATCCTCATAGGAGGGATCATTGCTGTTATCCCAGACACCGAGGGTACTCTTCATCCGAACCTGAACTTCCTTCTTATAATGCTCCTGTCCGCCCGGATAGAGGGAACCGTCGTCAAACATGACGGACAGATAATAGATATGCTTATCCTCGTCCCAGCATTTGAAGCCGTCACATCGTCCACCCGCCATATAATTCGTGGTGATCTCCACATCAGAGGCAGTTCCTCCTGCAGAGTAGAGCTCTGACAGGTCCACGTAATACCGCATTTCCACGCTCTCTGCTGCTCTTGCCGGCCAAGCGGATTGATTGATCACATTCGCCTTGATCTCAATGAAATCAGCGCCATCCGCATTCACGCCGCCCTCAACATAGAATTCATTGACCGGAATCGTCTCCACAGCACCGAAGTCCTTCAAGGTCTGTCCATGATAGGTGCCGTACAGCTTGGCAAGCAGACCAGTAAATCCGGCATTGTAATCGCAGGCAACCTCATTGGTATTATAATTCGATACCTCATCCGTATAATTATCATTGGCATCCGGTCCGCCGACCAAGGCTCCGTATAAGGTATGGCGGGCATCGGAAGGCTCGTTCATGTTGTTGCTGTAAGATCCCTGCGCCGTTCTGTGGTGCGGATGCACCGGATAGGAATCCCCATATCCGATCTGATAAGAGAAGCCGGTGCTTCCCAGCGCATAATCTGCCTGCGACACAGCAAAGTCCCAGTAGGTATCCTTCTTGCCCGCAGGACATCCCTCCCACTGACTGTATACTGCGGCAACATACGCCGTCGTTGTCGCATACCTTAGAGATCCCCAGGAATCCAGCCAAGCCAGTCCCTTCGGAGAATAGGTGATCCGTTCTCCGTCCGAGGTTCCGGTCGTCCAATAATCCAAATGCTTCTCGACTGCCTGTGTGTAGCTATCCTTCTTGGTAATCTGCGCCAGCAGAACGGCTGCCCCGATATGCACATCATCCCAGCACAGCGCCCAGTCATAGTCCTGTCCGGCCTGTGAATAACACTCCTCCGCAGTCTTAAGATAGGAATCCTCACCCGTTGCCAGATACAGCCATGCGCCAGCCCATGCAAGCTCATCGAAATATCCGCTCCAGGAATCATAGAAGCCGTTTGCCTGCGTATAACCTGCATCACTTCGAGTCTCATTCGCAAAGGCATACAGTGTCCTGGCATGTGCGAGACATTCCTTAGAGAATGCCGGATCCTCCTTCTCAAATGCCATGCCTGCAACCGCCAGACAGGCAGCCGCCTCAGCAGTTACCGCAGATCCGGGACTATCCTTCGTCACCTTATAGCTTGGACGCTCCATGTTCATAACCTCTGCCGGTCCCCACCAGGAATGATCGGTTCCGCCGCTGCCGACCTGATAATAGAATTCATAATCGGCGGTGTGGCATTTGATCAGATACTCGCTGACCCAGCGCAGATCGCCAAGCATATATGACAACTGCCCGCTCTCCTCATAGGCGGCACGATCCTCATATAACGACCAGCCAAGCATAGCCCCCGTGTATGCCATCGGCAGATTGAACTTCACATGATCGCCGGCATCATACCAGCCGCCGGTCAGATCCACGCCGTTATCACTGCCATCCTGAAGACCACTGTCGCCGCGCCAGTTGCACCGTACCTCCTCCGGAAGATCACCGGAGCGTTGTAATTCATAGAATAATAAGGATTTCTGAAGTGCCTCGCCGTAATTATAATTACCGGTTCCCTTCGTTCCCTCGTATCCGGAGCCCTGCTCGGTCAGATTGCCGGTATTTAAGATACTGCTGTGAGCGATCACGGTACTGTCAGACGCATTGGAATTACCGGAATCGCCATTCTTCCCGGACGGATCATTCCCCGAAGAATTCTGATCGGATTGATTTTCCTCATCTCCCTGCACGGTTCCGTCCTTCTGATCTGCTACAGTTCCCCCCTGATCGTTTGCTTTCCGGCGTGCATGAATCGTGATTCCCGCTGCAATTCCTCCGCATATAAGTACTGCTGCTACTATAATAATCACTAATTTCTTCTTATTCAAACCTGATCCTCCTTAGTCCGGATTTCGTTACCATATACAGTGGAATATTGACCATCCATTCCTGCTCCCGATATTCTGACATTGAACAGCGGATTCCCTTAGAGATCTCATATTTATCACAGAAGGTTCTAAGACTCTTAGACCGAAGATTCTCCTCCGCTTTCACTTCAACAGGAAGAATGCGGTCTTCCTCCGACAGAATATAATCCACCTCACATCGCGCATTTTCCGCAGAATAATAATATGGAGTCACACCCAGATCCGCAATCATCTGCTGCAAGACATACTGCTCTGTAAGTGCACCCTTGAATTCCGTAAAGATCCGATTACCATCCACGATCGTCTGCTGTGTCAGATTACCCATTTCTGCAAGCAGTCCAACATCCACCATATAAATCTTGAATGCCGATAACTCCATATAAGCATTTAAGGGAAGCCCTGCTTTCTTAATACGATGGACAAGATGGATCAATCCGCAATCCGACAGCCATTGAATCGCCAATTCAAAATCCTTCGCACGTGCGCCTTCGCGAATCTGACCATATATGAACTTCTTATTCTCTTTTGCAAGCTGCATAGGAATGGACTGCCATATCATATTCAATCTCGGAACAAGACCGCTGTCTGCATGCTTGGAAAAATCCTGCTGATAATAAGCAAGCAGTTCCCGTTTGATATTCCGAACCTGATTATAATCCTTGTCCGTCACAAAGCAATCTACCGCCTCCGGCATTCCACCCACAAAATAATATTGCCGAAGTAATTCTATATATCTTAGATGAAACGGGTGGATTCTCTCTACATCTCCGGATTCCAGAAGCGCTACAAGAGCATCCTCTCCCAGCGCATATAAGAATTCTTTGAAATTAAGCGGATAGAGATCCAGAAAGCTGACCTTTCCCACCGGAAATGATGTACCCTGATGAAGAGCCACGCCGAGCATGGAACCCGCCGCAACAATCTTATATTCCGGTGCCTCCTCATAAAAATATTTTAAAGAAGTGAGTGCGCGCGGCACCTCCTGTACTTCATCAAATATCAACAAGGTATCATCCGGATCAATCTTCTTCCCCACCTCTGCTGATAATGCCAAAATCAGCTTCTCCGGATTCAGATCCTGTTCAAAGATCGCTGCAAGCCTTCTGTTCTCGTCAAAGTTCAGATAGACGCAGTTATGAAACTGCGTACGGCCAAACTCTTTCATCAGCCATGTCTTCCCTACCTGTCTTGCTCCGCGGATGATCAACGGCTTTCTTTTCTTACTATCTTTCCATTCTATCAATGTATTCAGTGCCAATCTTCTCAAGAATCATACCACCTTTTACCAATATTCCGCTTCACTGATCACAACGAAAGCATTATACAATCGTATCCGGATCAATTTCATTATACAGAAACAGAAACAAGAACGCAACATTTTTATGTACGTATTTATGACATTATTCACACTTTTCTGTACGTATTTATGATATTATCCACACTTTTCTGTACGTGTTTTTGGTTGGATTAACATTTTTATGTATGTAAAGCTGCTGACATTTCGTAGTCTGGTATTATCTGATCGCCCTTACTCCCAATAGACTTCCCCGAAGGTGACCCTCACATAATATGCCATATAATCCGTCTTAGCCCGAAGATGCGGGTAATGCATGATCCGTTCCTGCGATGTCGGGAATCCGTAATAATCCGCTTCGTAACCTTCCATTAACAGATTCTCAACGATGGTAGCACGATCTTCGTAGGCAGTCACCGTTCCGTATATGGACGCAAAATACACATCATTTACGTTCTCCTGCTCATAATCCCAAGGAATGATATACTGCTCCAGTCCCTCGCTGTTATAATAGTTGTCAAAATCCTCCTCGTAATAGAAGCCCGAAGGATTCATCGGATTCCAGTCCGCCGGATCAAATGCCATGTAATCCATGTCTGTGATCAGCTGTTCGATCGCATGCCACATCTCATGATGAACCGTATCCGTATCATAGAGATCATCTACATCCAGAACAATATTATACCATGCATTCGTATCATAGAATAATCCTGCTGCCTCGAAGCTTCCGTCGAGATTGATCAGATCCTTGACAAGCAGGAACCGCAGACCGCCTTCTCCGCGATAGTTCTTGAACTTATCAAAATACGTCTCCGGATAGAGCTCCAGAGCACGATCGATCACATCCAATGCATGGTCTGTGTCGAAGTCCCATTCACCGGCGGGGTAATCCGGATCCTCCACGGAGATCATCTCATAAGTTCCAATGGAAGGAGCATTCAGACATTCATTTCCTATCAGGAAGGATATCCCGTATTTCTGCTCGATATCATCGGCTCTCGACCGCTCACGCGCCAGACTGTCTCCAAGCACATACTGCTTTGCCGGCTCCGGTCCCTTGACCACATACGATTCTAACGGCGACCAATCCGTAAGTCCCTCCGGATACAGAAGATACATTCTCCCTTTTTCCGGTCCCATAGGAGCGGTCAGAACACAATCCATATCCGGCAGACAGGTCTGTACCATATATTCCGGTCTGCCTACATATTCTGTCAGCTCCGCTGCTCTTCCATGTACCAGATCCGTCAGATAGAAGGTCATCTTCGCTCCATACATCCAGGAATCATCCTCTGTCGGATCCTCTCCATCATAATCCACATCTTCGTATACATTCGTGATCCCGTATCCGGAAGCACCCATGATCTCGCAATATCCATCCTCCGGCATCTGATATGTCTGTTCAGGCTGACCGGTAACCGCATCCCCGATCTCAACATACCGGTGTGTGATCATCGTTCCGTCCGGATCATCGCCGGCATGAATGTACTCCTCTTCATTTGCTTGCGAGATCAGCTGATCTCCCGCAAAATTATACTCAATATAATCCCCTTGTCTATCCCATAAATATTCCCCCTGCGCCAGAGAATAGATCGAATAATCATATATGGCCGGCTCCTCTGCGCTGAATCCGCGCATGACCACAAGTCCCCGTTCCGGATCAAAGGCCATAAGCTCCACTCTCGGATCCGGCGTGAAAAGCACCTCCCTTGTTCCGTCAAAGGAAATGCACCCCAACTCATCATTACGCAGATAATAGATCACGTCATGCTTCGGATCATACTCCGGGGTACCTCCCGGAAAATCAATAGAATACTGATATGTAAAGGAAGAATCATAGATCCGGTATTCCGAGTTGATATAGGTATAGAATATATAATCTCCATTCGTCCTTTGCCCAAGAAAAATCTCGCCGGATAGAGAATCTGACTGATATAGGATCTGATCCTCCCACACATCGATGATATAGAAGACCGGAGCACTGGATTCATATACCTCTGCAGCAGCGAGGTGTCCGCTGACCGGCCATAATGCGTCCGCATAACCGATATCCTCCAAACAATGCAGCTCCTTCACCGGTTCGTCCTGCATAAGCAGCCTGGCCCAGTTGATCCGCTGTCCGTCACCGTGCCCGATTGCTGCAGGATCTGACTCGTCAGCCGTACTCTCAGTACCACTTCCGGTACTCGCCGGATCTGCTGTTGTTACGGGAGCGGAGGGATTCTTACCGGTACACGCACTTAAACACAGAAGCACTGCCAGCATGCACAGCAGAACCTTCTTCTTATTTCTTAAGCTGTATACGGTCCATTTTCTCATACGATTCCCTCATCCTTCGACTTATAATTTGGTTTCATTATCCCATATCCAGAAGAATTCCACAATCATCTTTTACGATCAGAGGGTAAAAAGCTTCCTTTCGACGGCTCTGCGATATAGATCGAGCAGGGGATAATATCCCCTACTCGATGTCGCGCCCCTCGGCAAATATCCATCCAAGCATGTCTGCTTGCCTCGGGGAACGCGCAAAAAAAGGACTCCCTACGTAGTCCTTTCTCTTCTCTCGATATCAGGCTTATGTCGTCTATCATGCTCCAATTCAGAGATATGCTTTTGTATACAAGAGTACCTAAAGCTTTACATCATACTTCCGGTGCAGCAGACGTTCCTCAAACTCCGCAACCGGCAGCGGTTTGTCAAAATAATACCCCTGCGCGACATTACAGTGTGTTTTTTGAAGGAGCTCTACCTGCTTCTTCGTCTCCACACCCTCGGTAATACATTCCAGGCCCATATCCTGCGCCATAGATACTACGTGCTTGAACATGATATTCGTGATACTGGTCGGATCTTCATCATCCTCCGGCAGGAAGCTCTTATCGATCTTCAACACATTCCAAGGAATCTGACGGATCAGATTCAAAGATGAATACCCCATTCCGAAATCATCCACCGAGGTACGGACGCCCTCCTGCTGAAGACCACTGACAACATTACTCAAGGCACGGAATCCCACCTCTGTGGTCGTCTCTGTCAACTCTATTTCAATATACTGTGGCGGTACATTATTATTATGTATGATATCCGTCAAATGATCCAGCAGATCCACATCCACCAGATGCTTCCGTGATAGATTGACAGATATACGCACCGGCTGTCTTCCTTCATTCAACCACCTTCGAATATCCCTGCATACCTGATCCAGCATGTAGAAATCCAGCTGACAAATGGTATCACTCTGTTCAAAGATCGGAATGAATTCCATCGGTGGAACGATCTTCCCATTCCGCAGCCATCGGCATAACGCCTCTGCTCCGACCATATTTCCCGTTGTAACATCCACCTTCGGCTGGTAGTAAACTTTGAATTCCCTATTTTCTAATGCCTCCGGGAACATTCTCTGAATTCTTAATGCATGCTCTCTCATCTCCAGCATCTTAGCATTATAGAAGATGATCGAATGATCCGGACTTCTTCTTGCCGCCTGGGAAGAAGCAATGATCTTATCCATGATCATACCCGTATTCTTCATGACAAAGTTCTCCGGAATCGTGAACACGCCTGTACTGGCGGATACCATAACACGCTTCTCATTCACCTTATCATATAAAACCGGAATTCCGGAAAGAATATCCAATATATGCTCTAACAATTGCGTCTTAAAGATTGCCACAAAATTATCGCCGCCCATGTGACAGACGATTCCATTATCTCCGATCGTCTCCTTCATGAGTTCAAAATAATTGTGCATGACAATATCCCCATTTTCTCTTCCGATCTCTTCATTGATCAGAGAAAAATGCCGCAGATTATAACAGATCGCCGTATGCCCATACAGCTTACCCTGCTCATTGATCTGCTCGAGATATCGCATATAGGCTCTGAGATTCGGCCAGCCGCTCTCATCATAGAAACCTAACCTCTCAACGACCCGTTCCATTCGAGCCCGCCCCATAAAGCTAAGAAGGGAACGCATGACCAGATCTGCTTTCTGATATTCTTCCTCCGAAAGCGGCACATCCTCCTTTGCAATATACAAGGTGCCGATTATGACCGTAGATGACTTGGTAACGATCCGGATCCGATTGATCTCTACATCGCCTCTACCATTATCACAATCGCAAAAATACTCCCCGTTCCGGTTTCTTTCATCACGGAAAGTCTGGTAGAACTCCACCGTACCCTTCGCAATCCGAAGCAGACCGCACAGCTTCTGAAGGACCCGAACCAATTCATCATGATCGACCGGTCCTCTTGTCGTCAAGATATCGATCCACTTTTCAAATAACTGCTGAAACTCCTC
>CACZRT010000027.1 GCA_902783585.1 uncultured Lachnospiraceae bacterium
ATCGGTTCCTTTCCGAGCAGCTCTTGTCGCGATGGAACGGTAATATCTAACAGATCTCTTGCAATATCATCGTAATAATAGGTATCCTTCAAAGGATTCAACAGGTAGCAGGCAACCGCCAGATCCAATACCTTACCGGTCCTGACCCTGCCATTCAGCAGATGGAGCTGGTGCTTGCAGCCTATCGTAACCAGTGTATGATCAAAGCAATAGAATCTTGCAAGCTGCGATATCAGTTCTTCCTCCGAAATCTGATCACCGATCAGAATCAGATTCGCCTGTGTGTCAGAGGTGGCATAGGTAACGCCTAAGAGCCCCTCCTGTCCTTCGATACACTGGATCGCGATCTGTTCCGAGGATAATAATTCTTCCCAGAAAGCATCGTTGATCTGATCCTCTGTGATCCGTATCAGTGTCGGTTGAAACTCCTCTGATACGACCGGCCCGTCAAAATGCTTCAAGATACTCTTAAGCTCCAACTGTTTGAACAACTCATAGGATTCCGGATTAAAGATATCCTGAAGCTTCATTTCCTCCGGAGATACCTCTAATTCACAGTCCAGTTTGATCGTTGCAAGCTCCTTGGAAAGAAGTGCCTGCTCATAGTATTCAACCAGATTCTCTTTCGCCTTATTCGGCTTGATCTCCTCCGCATGTGCGTATGCATTTTCAATCGATTTATATTCAGATATGATCTTGATGGCCGTCTTCTCACCGATTCCGGGAACGCCCGGAATATTATCCGAGGCATCACCCATCAGACCTTTCAGATCAATGAATTCCGTCGGAGTCACCTGATAACGTTCAAAAACATCCTTTGCGTAATAATCCTCTATGATCGTGCCGGACATCTTCGTTTTCGGGATCCTGACCAGAATATCGTCGGTCGCGAGCTGTAACAGATCCCGGTCGCCGGAGACAATGGTAACCTCATAGCCGGCGGCATGTCCCATACGGGAAAGGGTTCCTAAGATATCATCTGCTTCTAAGCCCCCCTGTTCGACCGTTCGGATCTTCATCGCATGAAGAACCTCCTTCATCACAGGAACCTGCTCCCGAAGCTCCTCCGGCATTGGTTTTCTGGTTCCCTTATAGGCCTCATACCGTATATGACGGAATGTCGGCTTATGCACATCAAATGCAACGCATACATGCGTCGGCTGTTCTTCCTCCATTAATTTCATCAGTATATTCAAGAAACCGAGTATGGCATTCGTGTGCAGCCCGGCAGAATTTGATAAGTCCGGCAGGCCGTAAAATGCCCGGTTTAAGATACTGTGTCCATCAATTAATAATAATTTGCTCATATTCATACCTCTGACGATTCCTGATCGTTCCATTCTTGTTATTTCATTTCGCCTGCATTTAATCGGAGTTCAGCATATCCTCCATCGATTCCGTGATTCTGACATCCGGATTCCTTCTCAGATATGTGTGCAGCCTGTCATAATACGGTTCTTCTTCCGGTTCATTATTATTCTTAACATAATCCACGAATTGAAACATCTCATATTCTTCTGTATGAAAGAGTGCTTCTGCATAATAGTCTGCATAATAATACTGGGACTGAGCAAGCTTGATCTGTTCCTGCTCCTGCAGATACTGTGTCGTACGATAGCTTTGATAGCCAAGAAATCCTACCGTTGTGATTCCCAGTAAGATCATAATTACAAATGTGGATTTGATCCGACGGCGGTTCTTCACATGACGATAATCCAGATTCAGCTTCTCTTCCATTTTCTCCTTGAAATTCGAAGACAGCTCCTTATCCTCGTCCAATTCCTTCATACCGACAAGGAGGGTATAATAGATCTCCAACTCCTCCGAGCAATTCTCACAGCTGCGGATATGCTTAACGAATTCTACCGTCTCATCATCATTTAATTTATTTTCAATAAATGCTACAATCTTCGATTGCGCTTCCAGACAATTCATGAATATACGCTCCTTATCACAGCCTGCATATTACATTTAAGACCCACGGACAGTATTATAATAAAAACGGGAATTAAGAAAATGCTGGTTTTCCTGTATGTTAATCTGAATACGGCGCCATTCCTCCGGATCGCCCAGATAATAGATATCGGACAGCATGGTACAGCCCTCAAAGGCCTGATTGCCAATCCGTTGAATATGCGGGATCAGAAACTGACGGATATTATAGCAATACTCAAAGGCGTAATTACCAATGGAGACCAGATAGTCCGGCAATACCACATTCACAAGATATGGACAGTTAAAGAATGCCGTATCCTCAATATATCTTAAGTTTTTCGGCAGCTGTATATTCACGATATTCGTATAGGCGAACGCAGAGCGCGCGATTGTGCGGACCGGATATCCGTCCAGCTCCTCGGGGATCACCAGAACCTTCCCCTGATATGGCCTCGTGAGTCCAAGGATCACAACCTCCCGATTATCTGTAATGCCATATCGGAGCCAGCCGTCCTTCGTCACCTTCACCTTTAAGGAGCCTGTGATATTGTGGTCATGCTTGGAGAAATAGATATTCACCACGATCGTAAATACATACATAAATACTACAAACATTCCAAACATCACAAATACCAGGATCGATCCGCCGGTATTCATCATATTCGCAACAGACAGCAGGAAATCATAGAAGCCGTGAATGAACATCGGAACGATCAGGGACAGCATAATGAACAGGAAGCATTTGCCCGGCTTGTGCTGAAAGGTTGCTTCCTTCGCCTTACCATAGAATACTCCCATAAATATAGCAACAGAGGTATGTAAAGGAACTGCCAGAAATGCCCGCGCGATCCCGGTGCTGACACCCGGAAAGAATCCTTCTAACACTCCAAGATTCAACACATTGCTGAATACATACATGATGTTTTCAAAAATAGCAAACCCCAAGGACGTAGCCACCGCATAGACGACTCCGTCAAAGGCATAATTAAACGCCCGATTCTTCCATGTGATCACGAACATACATATGAATTTGCAGCTTTCTTCCGCTACAGCCACCAAAAAGAAATTCTCAATAAAAGCCGAAAACAGCGAAGCATTCGGGAAAACAATCTCGATCATCACACTTCCGATCATCTCCCAGATCAGAGCCGGAATGATAGACGCAACTCCCATACCCAAAAGTGCAAAGATCAACCCCACCGGTTCGCGTTCGATCTTATCACTGAAATATACCAGCAGTAAAAGACCAATCCCCGGAAGAATTGCAACAATAAATAATATGATCATCAAATATAATGCCATTCATCCATCCTCGTAATGTATTCGTGTTTTAACACATCATTTTCTATCGCATAAGCGACGAGCACCTCAAAACCTTCGGTTTTATTATACCATCTATTTATGAACATTTCATTAACTTTATAAAAAACCCCCAATCCATGTGGATTGAGGGATTATGAATGCCGGTGGTGGGACTTGAACCCACACGCGGTTGCCCGCAACAGATTTTGAGTCTGCCTCGTCTGCCATTCCGACACGCCGGCTTTTATGGAACTTTCAAACAATCAAGAGTATACTTCACTTTTGATTCCTTGTCAATTATTTTTTGCAACAAATCAATCTATTGAAAATCATTCTATTGAAAATCAATATTTCGGAAATCAATCTCTTATCAGTTACTGAACCTGACATTGATCATTCTTTGATCTTCCGTGCGACCAGAGCAAATCTTCCATCCTCGGTATGATAGGCACAGGTGGATAACGTGATCAGTTCATCGCCGTATTCCGGAACGATTCCGGTATCGATCGCGCTTAACTGTATCACATTGGACACATAGTTATCGAATTCCTCTTCATTCTCTGCATCAAAGAACTTATAATACTTAAAATGAGTCGTAT
Organism: uncultured Lachnospiraceae bacterium; assembly: GCA_902783585.1. GTDB lineage: Bacteria > Bacillota > Clostridia > Lachnospirales > Lachnospiraceae > CAG-632. The sequence goes on from CACZRT010000027.1 coordinate 3,837, forward strand.
CGTCCTCTGCATAGATCTGCGAGTAAAAGGCGGCAACCACTTCATATTCCCCATCCGCATCCAGGGTATCAAACCGGAATGTCGGATGTGCTTCATAGAATTTCTGATCGTCATATTTCATGATCTGGGCAAACATCGTGCCGGCCTTCATATTATGTCCGTAGATCAACAGATTCGCGGTCGGTTTTTGATAATCACAACGGATATCCAAAAAAGGCAGGCCGGAACCATCATAGGTCTGATCAAAATTCCGGTGGATATAGAATTCATTTTCATCCATATTCTGCATGACCGGGTAGTCCACCTTCGTATCCTGGATCGTGACCCAACCGATAAAATCGTGATTGGCTTGATATAGATTCGCGAATTTCTTCTGCACTCTTCTGCCGTCCACCTCTACATACGCGGTCATATCCCTGGCTGTTGTATCATCATCACTGGTAGACGCCGTTTCAGTCACATCAGAGGTGTCGATCATATCTTTGAGCTGACTGACACCGCTTTGTGCATGATTGATCTCATAATAGTATTTCCCCAGATAGATCGCACAGCCGATAAATACGATACAGCAGATTCCCATAATGACGATCCGGACAATATCGCTTTTCTTTTTAGGCTTTTGTTCACGTTCTTTTTTCATACAATCCCTCCATCGTATGCAAATAAATATCCAAACAAATAGATGATATTATTAACCTTCACGCGGATATGCGCATAAGAAAAGAGACACAAGGTCTCTTTTCCTGGTTTTCATTTAGAAATACTTCTTGTTCCCCCACTGATTATGCCGTCTGAGATCCGTATAATCAGCATAGGCCTGCTCCAAAATCTGCTTCTCATTCGGAAACTTAAGCAAATGATAGGCTTCATGATACTTGTAGTATCCGGAATCAAGGAAATACTCTTCTCTCTGTGGTTTGCTGTAATAACTATCCGCCATCATTAAATACCAATGAACATCCTTATTCACGACATCATTGGATACATTGAACGTGTAGTTGCTCTTGCCTACATATTTAATAATGGTCGCCTGAACACCGGTTTCTTCCTGAACCTCCCGAAGTGCTGTATCGGAATGTTCTTCTCCTTCTTCCACCGTTCCCTTTGGCAGGACCCATCCTTCATATTTGTTCCGATAATTCTTATAAAGTAACAGGATCTTGCCTCTGAAAATTACCACACCACCACAACTTGTTGCTTCAATCATAGCAATTCCTCCTGGTGTGTATCTCGTCTAGAAACAGTATATCAAGAATACCACTTCAAATCAATAAAAGATTGATACCAGAAAGAAAAAAATAGGATAATTTGTCGATTTCCTTAATAGTAGGCATCAAAAATCTGTTTTGCGACATTGATCGCGCGGACTCCCGAGGCATCCGCCTCTTCGATCACGACAGACACCACGATATCCGGATTTTCCACATTCGAGAATCCGACAAACCAGGAATGAGACTCTCCTTTATCATTATATTCCGCAGTTCCCGTCTTACCGGCAACACTATAGGCGGTTGTATTCAATACATAACCGGTTCCGTATTCCACAACACCCGTAAGAAGCTCTGTCATTTCCTGCGATTCCGCAGTCGTGATCAATCGTTTATAGGCATTCGGCGAATACCCCCGGACCCGATCTCCGTTATAATTCTCAATATGATCAACAAGATATGGCTTCATCATGACACCGCCATTGGCAATGGTAGACATGATCATGGCATTATGCAGCGGTGAGATCAGAGTATCCCCCTGACCGATCACGGTCTGCGGTATCTCGGACGGATCACTTTTGCTCGTCAGAACGAAGCTGCTCTGATTGGACAGGCCGCCGTACGGAAGCTCCTTATTGAATAAAAACGTCTCACATAAGCCATGAAAGGCATCCATATCCAGTGTCGAACCAATATTGGAAAAGGAGGTATTGCAGGAAAATGCGACCGAATCCGCCAGACTGACCGTTCCATGCACAGTATTATTATAGCAATGGATCGTTACACTGTTGATCACAGCTTCTCCCTGACAATCATAGGTGTATTTTTCCCAATCCTTATGCTCCTTCATGAATTCTAAGGACGTCAGCACCTTGAAGGTAGATCCCGGCGGATATAAGCCCTGCGTAGCACGATTTAAAAGGATCGTGTTATCCGAAGCCGTTTCATTGGAAACCATTTCCCATACAGCATCTATAGAATTCGGATCAAAATCCGGCTTGGATACCATTGCAAGGATCTTACCGGTATCCGGTTCCATAACCACGACCGCTCCCTTTGCATATCCCAGCGCATTATAAGCAGTGCTTTGAAGATCATAATCAATCGTTGTAACTACCGTATCCCCCATATTCTTCTCTTCATACAGGGAATTCTTGACCCGTTCCACAATATTGGCATTCGACGTAAGAAGCGCATAATTCGCAGTCAGCTCTAATCCGGACTTGCCATAATCCGAATATCCGACCACATGCGAGAACATGCTGCCATTCGGATAATAGCGGTATTCGCTGCCATCATTCGCAATGTTCGTCGTTGCAAGGACAATACCATCTTCCGATACGATATCTCCACGGATTACCCGTTCCGCCAGATGATCCTGCCTCTTATTATACGAATTTGCAATAACACTATTACTGTCCACGATCATGAATTTGGCAAGATATAAGATCATAGCAAAAAAGACTGCCGCAAATACATACGTCAGGATCAGAATCGGACGATTCGCTATTTTATTAAGTTCACTCCTCCGCTTCTCTCTGCGCAGGAATTCCTCCGGGTTCTCCTGCGGAGAGAATCTTCTCTTTTTCTCGTTCAATATACTGTGCCTCTCTTGTTGATATCATATATGCGCCCTGAATGATCTGAAAGACGATCAGGGTGCTGGTTACTGAGCTTAACCCATAGCTGATCAGCGGAAGTGTTACCCCTGTGGACGGAATGAATTTCGTAACACCGCCGATATTTAACAGAATCTGGAATATATAACAGATGGCAAATCCAAGCGCCATATTCTTATAAAAGGTATGCTTGCATTTCATGGCAACATCAATAAAACCGACAAATACACTGAAACAGATTAAGATCAGGATCATGGCCGCGATCATACCCATCTCCTCCGCGATGACGGAAAAGATGAAATCACTCTCCCGAACCGGTATTAACTCCGGCATACCCTGTCCGATCCCGGAGCCAAACCAGCCTCCCGAACCGATTGCAAACAGGGACTGTGCGATCTGATATCCGCTGCTGTCAATATTCGTCCAAGGGTCAATCCAGTTATTCACCCGTACGATCACATGCTGGAACAGGGAATTCCGAAACAGCAGGAACGCAAATCCGCCTGCCGCGATGACCGCCGCAAAGGAAAGCAGCAGATACATCGGACGCTTGGTGGCAACATACAGCATCATCACATAGACGACAAAAAAGATCAGCGCCGCCCCCAGATCCTTTTCGAGTACCAAAACACCAATATGCGCAACCGCAAAGCAGGTTGCGATCACTACCTGTCGAAAGGAAGTGCTCTTGGCAAATATACTGGCAACAAAGAATACAAATAAGATCTTGACGAACTCAGACGGCTGCAGGGATATTGACAGACTCTCTGTGCCAAGCTCTACCCAGTTTCGCGATCCATAGACCTCCAACCCATGAAAATACGGAATACTCTTCGGAATAAATACCGTCAGCAACGCAACGATCCCCATGATCCCGTAGACCAGATAAAAGCTGCGAAGCTTCTGATACTTCAGCATGACGAGCGGAATAAAGCTGACGACCAGCATAGAGACCGCTGAGATCACGAACTGCCGGATTGCCAGACTTTCGTTGATCCGGGTCAACATCGTATATCCCAGCAACAGCAGGAAACACATATTATTCGTAATGGCCCGGGAAGAATACGGATAAAACCGGTGATACAGCACCATATACAGACAGGCGATCAGAATCTCCGCACCATACATGATAAGCAGCTTCATGGAACCCATCTTCAAGAACAGGATCAGATTCCATAAGAAATGCATGAAGAAGATCAGAACGATCTGCCCGGTCAGCTTTCCGGAACGTTTGCCCGGATCGGCTGTCAGATAGACACTGAAAGCAAGCCAGCCATAGACAGCAAGCAGGACTACGCTGATATATTGTGCAATTAGGCTGATCAAATTAATCATGGTTACTTATATTCCTTTCAGATAACGCCCCGTCCAATAATGCTCCGGCAGATTGTATTCTATCAGTTTCTCAATATCCTCCGGACTCTCATGTAAAAAATGCATTCTCAAGGAGATCGGTTTCGAAGCGGCCAGTTCCTTTCTCTGATCAAATAAGCATACCGGCTGCTTCAGATAAATCACATTATAACAATATTTACAAATGGCTTCGACAATCAGCTCATCTCCATGTGAATTCCTTAGAATAAGAGGTCCGGGAGCCTGATCCTTATGTTCCTGCATACAGGCATCGGTATTCAAATAGGTGCACTGCGCCGATACCATCGCCATCTGGTGTCCGTAGATCACCCATTCCCAGGTATGCTCCGGTTCATTCTGGATCAACCTATTCAGATCGTTACGGTCATATTCTGCCGGAAGTGTCAGGCTGTTTGGAGAGAATGTTTCCCTCATATATCTTACCGCTTCCCGATTATATGTATAGACGCTGGAATCAAGAAGGATCCTTCCAGCTGACTTTCCTGACTTCATCCGTTCATGAAGCATACAGAGTTCATCTAAGGTACGTACCAGATAACCGTCAAAGGGGAGGCTGACCGCACGCATCAGCTCTTCCTCCATCTTTCTTCGGTATATATGCGGCAGCGCCAGGATCACGGATTGCTTCTTACCCATTCCCGTTCTGTTCGCATGAATCGTATCTATGAACTCCTTAAGATCAGTAATGGACAAATATTCCATTTCCAATCCGATGGAATCTACCCTCTCATTTCCTAATACTGCGGCAAGCTGTTCCCGATCAGACAGATATACAGACAGCCCTTGTCCCTTCATTTCTTGCCCATGAATCGCTTCTTCATCAGATAATATATATCCGTCACGAATGATCGGGGGTTCAGACTTAATATCTTCCAGATTACTGTCACTCATCAGCTCTGACTGCCCGGAACTTAAGAGTCTCTGATTCCTATGACAACAAGCCTGATACAAGGCTTCCATCGCTTCCCGCCGTAACCGGTTGAATTCCTTCATGGATAAGAAGATATCCGGCTCCAGCTCCAAAGAAATCGACTGTATGATAAATGGATAATCTCCGATCTTATTCAGCTTCCCCTCAAGATCCTCTTTGGTGACCGGCTGATTCACCGCCGTACTTACGACTGCACCTTCCATAGTGATCTCTATGTCATCACAACTCATTCTCATTGTAACAGGGAAGTCTTTCTTACATATAACCGAAATATGAATATTTTCTTTCAGTTGGCATTGCCCGTTCTGTCGGAGTAATTCCTGACAGAGCACAGCATTCTTAGTCCGATATACGATCATACCTGTAGAGAGCTGCCGGATCTGCTTGGCATTTAATATCACCCGCTCTCCCTTCCTTCCATCCTTGCCGGAGGTCAGTTCTATGATCTCATTTAACGTTGGCCGAAGCTCTATGATATCACCGGCATGAAGTGCCTGTTCAAGCTTAACTTCTATGGCACCACCGATAATCTTCGTAATCGTTCCAATCCGCAGACCATTATGATGATTCCGCTCCATACTCATCATAGCCGGTCCGTGATAGGTATGATAATATCCATTGGTAAAATTGCCGCGATTAAAGACATCTGCCAGAAGATTCCGTTCCATGTCAAGATCGAACACCTTGGAATCGCAATAAGCATCCACAGCACGCCGATACGCGGTTACCGCAGATATGACATACTCCGCATTCTTCATTCGGCCTTCTATTTTCAGGGAATCCACGCCACATCGGATCAGATCCGGTATCGCCTCTAAGCCGCACAGATCCTTCGGACTTAAGTAATAGAGCGCTTCCCCGGTCTTATCCTTACCTGCAAGTGTATACCGCTGTCTGCACGGCTGGGCACAGGTGCCGCGGTTCCCGCTTCTTCCACCGATCATGGAGCTTAAGAGACATTGCCCGGAGTAACAATAACACAGGGCGCCGTGAACGAATACCTCTACCTCCATACCACTCTCTTCGCGAAGCAGAGAGATCTCATCAATAGATAATTCTCTGGCCGGTACAATTCTGGTAACTCCCTGTTCCTTAAGATATACGGCGGGCTCCTGACTCGTAATCGTCATCTGCGTGCTGGCATGGATCGGAAGAAGCGGATACTCTCGATGGATCAATGCCACTGCACCAGGATCCTGTACGATCACACCATGTAATCCGGCTTCGCAGGGTGCTTTTAAAAACGCAGAAAGACGGTCAATTTCTTCGTCTTTCAACAAAGTATTCACCGTCAGATATACCTTCTTATGATGACAGGCCGCATATTCGATTGCCTGAATCAATTCTTCATCTGTCAGATTCGCAGCATACGCCCTTGCTCCGTACATCGTACCGCCAAGATAGACAGCATCTGCACCGGCTTGAAATGCACGGACCATGATCTCATAGGAACCTGCAGGTGCAAGAATCTCCGGTCGTTTCATGATCATGATTCTAATGTTTTACGATTCTGTTCTGCTTCTAACTGAATGATCTTTCTTTGCAGGGCATTCACCTGCTCCTTATATTCTTCCACCAGCTTTAATGCAGACTCATGCTTAATTCTGGTCTCGATCACTTCATGGCGAAGATCATAGACCTGCTTGTCCTTCTCACCTTCCACCTTACCGGCTTCCTCTGCCTGGCTCTTTGCCTTAAAATAATCATCCGCAATATTAAGCGCAAGGAGAACCCCCTGATATTCCGTATTTAATTTGCGATAATGCTCGCTGGACTTGCATTCTTTAATTTTTTCGTTAATATAGCCGGCAACCTTCTGGAGATAATCCCCGCTTTCATACCCGCTTAATTTGTAGATCTTCCCATTGATCAATACCGAAACATCATTTTTTTCTGCCATATCTGTCCTCCTTATACTTTACATAAACGCTCATTTTCAAGCGTACCGTATGTCCCATTCATAATCATTTTCAACACTTAATTCTCGTCTTTCGGTGTTATGCCAAAATGTGAATAGCACCGTTCGGTAACCATCCGGCCTCTTGGCGTTCGATTGATAAACCCATGCTTGATCAGATAAGGTTCATATACATCCTCAATGGTTCCGGGATCTTCTCCGATCGCTGCGGCAAGCGTATCCAAGCCCACCGGTTTTCCATCAAATTTCTCTATCATGGTAAGCAGGATCTGACGATCCATCTCATCTAAGCCATGCACATCCACTTCTAATCGGTTCAGAGCATCATTTGCAACCTCATAGGTGATACTGCCCTGGTATTCCACCTCAGCGAAATCCCGGACCCGCTTCAACAACCGATTGGCAAGCCGCGGCGTTCCTCTGGAGCGTCGGGCGATCTCAACGGCTCCTGCCGGATCGAGATCGATCTTCAGCATATAGGCCGAACGTTCAATGATATCCTGCAATTCTTCTGTCGTATAGAATTCCAGCCGGTTTACAACGCCAAAGCGGTCTCTTAACGGTGCAGACAGCATTCCGGCCCGTGTGGTCGCTCCGATCAGGGTAAACCGTGGCAGTTCAAGCCGAATAGATCTGGCGGCTGCGCCTTTTCCGATCATAACATCGATCGCATAATCCTCCATCGCCGGATAGAGCACCTCCTCCACCTGACGATTCAGACGATGGATCTCATCTATAAATAACACATCATTTTCATTCAGATTATTCAGGATTGCCGCAAGCTCTCCCGGCTTCTCAATCGCCGGTCCGGAGGTGATCTTTAAGTTCACCTTCATTTCATTGGCAACGATCGAAGCAAGTGTTGTCTTTCCTAGTCCCGGAGGTCCGTATAACAGGACGTGATCTAAGGGTTCCCCACGCTTCTTTGCCGCTTCGATGAAAACCTTAAGATTCTCCTTCACCTTATCCTGACCTACATAATCATCTAGGTATTTCGGTCGAAGACTGCTCTCGATCTTCGCATCCTCTTCTACAAATTCAGTTGTTATGATTCGGTGATTCATAATAGTTCTTTCAAAGCTTTCTTCAATAATTCTTCTTCTGACATCGTTTCTGCGCCGCTAACCTTCCGGATTGCCCGGGTTGCTTCCAGCTGTGAATAGCCAAGCGCTGTTAAAGCGAGCGCGGTATTCGTGATCGTATCGGAAGCACCGTCGGAGGCTGCCAGATTGCCGGAAGACACCACACCGGAAGCTTTAGGATTAAGCATAGACTCCAGATCAATCTTATCCTTAAGCTCCACGATCACTCTCTGCGCACCCTTCAGGCCAACTCCGTTCGCCTGCGTGATAGCCTTAGGATCTCCGCTGATGATCGCCATTTGCAGATCCTGAACCGATAATGCAGACAGGATTGCAAGTCCGGCCTTCGGTCCAATTCCGGATACACTGATCAGCAGCTCATACATCTTAAGCTCTTCCTTCGTCAGAAATCCATACAGACTAACGTCATCCTCGCGGACACTCATATGAATATGCATCACTACTTCATCTGTAATGCCGGAGAGTTGATCTAAGTCCATCGCAGAGGTATAGATCCGATAACCAATCCCCTGTTGTTCGATGATCGCTGCATTCTCCTCCAGATCTTCAATTGTTCCGCGAATATAAGCAATCATATCATAGTTCCTTTCATATCCTTATGTGCATTCACACATCTTATACATTATACTTCTCATATAGACTTTGTGCAAGAACGCATTTAGTCTTATTGTATATTTGTGAATTGCCCGATCTTATGATAGAATATGTATAAGATACATCAATGTAGGAAGGATATACCAATGAAGGAATGGCATGGTACTTGTACCCGGACAGATTTCACAGATAGCGGCATTTCGAAAGCTGCAGAGCTCGCCCCACTCGATCAGATCCTGTTATTCGACATAGAAACCACAGGTTTTTCGCCTAAGTCCTGTTATTGCTACATGATCGGCTATTGCTATTTCCAGGATTCTGTGTGGCACTACCGTATGCTCTTTAATGATGACGGGCGTTCAGAATACACTATGATCAATGATTTTCTCCATGTTCTTGACGGTTACACGCTGCTGATCCATTACAACGGCGACGGCTTTGATATACCGTTTCTGACAGAGAAAATACGACAATACCAATCCTTTGTCCTCTCCTTTCAGGATCCGGATTCATTAAGCAGGATCGAAAGTCTGGATCTATATAAGATCCTGAAACCGTATCGGCACGGACTTGATCTACCCAACATCAAATTAGCAACGATCGAGCAAGCCATGGGATATCTCCGATCAGACCGATATAACGGTGGAGAATTGATCAGGGTATATCGGGACTATCTGGTCTCCCCTTCGGAAAATGCAGAGCATGAACTCTATCAGCATAATTATGAAGATATTCAGGCAATGATTCCCATGCTGAGCTTATTGAACTATACCGCTATGCCTGACTTTCCGGATTCCTCGATCATGGTCCATAAGGTCGATGATCCGGATTCCGGTGATACCTATATCATTGCCGAATTTACGTTATCAGCCGCTATTCCTCTTCCTTATCATAAGAAGGAAGGCATACTTCAGATTCAATGTGAAGGGGACTCCGGCCGCCTGATCCTTCCTGTGGTCCGTGAAGAGCTGCGTTATTATATTTCGAATTGGAAAGATTACTATTATCTGCCCGTGGAAGACCGGATCGTTCATAAGAGCCTGGCAGCCTACGTCGATTCTGAATACAAGGAGAAAGCAACGAAGCAGAACTGCTATCTTAAGAAAACCGGCACATTTCTTCCGATTCCGAAGTCTTTCGTGGATAAGATCGATACGATCATACAGAATACGGAGCTGTCGAAAATCTATCAAACAGCTCCGCAATCTACAGAATATTATATTGAATATCAGGAATCCTTTTTAGATAAAGAGGACGAGGAAACACATCCTAAGTTCCTGCATGCCTGTATTCAGGCTATGTTACAGGTCTGATCAGTGTCCGGCCTGCATATCCGTGATTCTGTCATTCTCATGACTTTTTCTTGTAGAAGAAGGAATGCTGTAATTCATAGCCGATCTCCTTGGCCTGAATGATCTGCTCCGTACTTCCGATGAACAGATATCCTTCCGGACGAAGCGATTGATAATACCGCTTGAAGATATCAAGCTTCGCCTCCTCTGTGAAATAGATCAGCACATTCCGGCATACGATCAAGTCATAATTCATATCATACCGGTCACTTAACAGATTATGCTGCTTAAAATTCACCTTTGAGATTACTTCTTTGGATATCTGATAGGTTCCGTCCGAATTCTTGGTAAAATACTTGTTCAGATACTCCTTTGGAAGACCGGCAACACTCTTCTGGGAATAATTACCTTCCTTCGCAAAGGCAATTACGAGATCATCCAGATCGGTAGCCGTCAGAGAGAATCTTACCTTCGGAAAATGCTCCTTTAACATCATAACAATGGTATACGGTTCATCACCGGTAGAACAGGCAGCACTCCAGATCTTAAGCTCTCCGTTGCCGGACTTCAAAAGATTCGGAATAATATCATCACGCAGCGTATTCCACTGACCCGGATTCCGATAGAACTCGGATACATTGATTGTCAGATAGTTCATAAACTGCTTTCTATGATCCGCATTCATCTTAAGATCCTTATAATAAGAATCATAGTCCTTAAACCCTAATTTATTTGCAAGCGTGTCGATCCGCCGCTTCATCTGCCGTTCTTTATAAGAATTAAGATCAATTCCTGTAAGGCTTAATATATTCTTCTTAAATCCTTCATAATCATCAAACATTGTGATATCCCCCAATCATAGAATAAACTGTCCGAACCGACAGTTTATTCTGAAATCCTATTCTATTAATTCTTATGAATGCTTATCGCATCTCTTATTCTTCTGTGGTCTCTTCTACAGCCTCAGCAGCCTCTTCTACAGGAGTATCTTCTGTAGCTTCCTCCACCGGTTCCTCTGCTTCAGCAGGTGCATTCTCCTCTTCCTCAGTATCTGGAAGCAATGCCTTGATACTTAAGCTGATCTTACGATCTGCCTCCTTGAAATCAACAACCTTCGCTGTAATCTCCTGTCCAACGGACAATACAGAAGCAGGCTTCTCAATATGTTCCTTCGCGATCTGTGATACATGAAGTAATGCATCAACCCCCGGCTCTAATTCAACAAATGCGCCGAAATCTGTCATTCTGGCAACCTTACCGGTCACGGTATTGCCAACTGCATACTTCTCACTTGCCTTCGCCCAAGGATTATTCTCAGGGAACTTCATGCTGAGTGCAATCTTATTACCCTGAATGTCCTTGATAAATACCTTAACCGTCTCGCCAACCTTCAGAACCTTCTTCGGATTCTCAACACGACCCCATGACATCTCAGAAATATGAAGCAGTCCATCTGCGCCGCCAAGATCGATAAATGCACCAAAGTCGGTAATATTCTTAACGGTTCCTTCGATGGTCATTCCAACCTCGATCTTCTCGAATAATGCCTTCTGAGCCTCTTCCTTCTTAGCTACCAGCAGCACCTTGCGGTTACCGATGATCCTTCTCTTTCTAGGATTGAACTCTGTTAATACGAATTCAATCTCCTGACCCTGATACTTCTCAAGATTCTTCTCATATACATCAGAAACCAAGCTGGCAGGAATGAATACATAGGTTTCGTCATAATTAACGGTCAGTCCGCCTTCCAATACCTTCTCAACCTTACCGGTCAGAACTTCATTGTTGTCAAATGCGGCCTGAAGCTTATCATTTGCAGCATCCTGTGCCACACGCTTATAGGACAATAATACCTGTCCCTCTCCGTCATTGGTCTTCACAACCTTAGCCTTGATGGTATCGCCTTCCTTCACTAAGGTAGTCAGATCGATATTCGGCTGATTGGAATATTCGCTTCTTGGGATTACACCCTCAGACTTATAATTAATATTAACGATGATCTCTTCCGGCTTAACGCTTAAGACCTCACCCTCAACGATCTTACCCGGAGAAATCTGGGTACTGTTCTTCTCTTCTTCTTGTAATAATTCTTCAAAACTCATCTCTGACATGCTTCCTGAACCTCCTTAATAATATTGTTTGGGGTAGATGCCCCTGCAGTAATACCTACCCTACTTGCGGATTCAAGAGCTGTCAAATCCAAATCAACGAGTGTCTGTATATAGTAAGTATTTGCGCATTCAGTTTTACTGATATTATATAGCTTCTGAGTATTCGAGCTATTCTTACCGCCTATCACGATCATAGCGTCCACTTCCTTCGCAATCTTAGCCGTTTCCGTCTGTCTTGCATCGGTCGCATTGCAGATCGTATTATAAGCACTTATATCATACTCTTTTTTCTGCAAGATTTCAACTAATTTTTTGAATTTCTTACCGTTAAACGTCGTTTGTGATACAATGGATAATTTTCGGTCCGGATCAATGGATAATGCTTCCATATCATCCTCATTCTGAACGATATAAGGATCATTCTTACACCAGCCACGGATTCCCTGCACCTCCGGGTGTTCCGGATCGCCGATGATCAATACCTGATTCCCCTTCTCACTCTCCTCACGCACGATCGAATGAATCTTAAGGACAAATGGACAGGTGGCGTCGATCAGTTCCAGGCCGCTCTGTTCGATCACATCATAGACCTTCTTCTCAACCCCATGAGAACGGATCACAACACTGCCTTCCGACAGCTTCTCAATCTCCTCGATGGACTCAATAACAACCACACCCTTTTTCTTAAGATCATTCACCACCTCTTCATTGTGAATGATCGGTCCGTAGGTATAGACCGGAACCCGGCTTAGCTTATTCTTTTCCACTGTCTCATATACCATATCCACTGCCCGCTTCACACCAAAGCAGAAGCCGGCAGTTTTCGCCAGTATCACTTCCATGGATTGAATGTACCTCCTGATCTAAATCATCATAATATATTATCGAATACTCTCACATCGTGCGAGGATCTCCTCCACAACCTCTTCAATGGTAAGCTCGGAGGAATCCAGATAATACGCGTCCTCCGCTTGTTTTAACGGAGCAATCTCACGATTCATATCCTGTTCATCACGCTTGATGATGTCCGCTTCTATCTGTGCAAGATCACAGCTTTCCCCTTTTTCCGTCAATTCCTTATATCTTCGCCTTGCACGTTCCGCAGAAGACGCTGTCAGATAGATCTTCACCTCAGCATTCGGAAGAACATTCGTCCCAATATCCCGTCCGTCCATAACGACCGTCTGATTCACCGCCATATCACGCTGTAATTGTAATAATTTATCCCGAACCGGCTGCTTGGCTGAGGATTTCGACGCCATATTACCTACCTCTTCGGTCCGAAGATAAGGTGTTACATTCTCACCGTTCAGCCATACCTGCTGTGCATCTCCTTCATAAGTAATCTGAACCTCAAGCTGATCCACAGCCTGCATAACCTCATCCGGATTCTCAGGGTTTAGCTGATTTCTTAGGAAATAGATTGCAATCGCGCGGTACATTGCACCTGTATCAACATAGATTGCCCCCAGTTTCTTAGCAACTAGCTTTGCAATCGTGCTTTTTCCTGCCCCTGCCGGTCCGTCAATTGCCACACTTGCCATATCGTATGTACCCCTTTCATTTTTTGCATATTTCAACGACACTTTACGGAAAAAATAACATCTTATTTCATAGTTTCTGCCAAGAGGTCGTTACTGATCAAATCGTTCAATCACGCATCCTCTAAGAACGCTCCGGCTGCCTGACCGGCTGCATATCCGGTGCTCCAGGCAATCTGAAGATTAAACCCGCCCGTAACTGCATCCACATCCAAGACTTCACCGGCCACATATAATCCGGAGATCAGCTTCGACTCCATCGTATGCGGATCGATCTCCTTCACAGCAACCCCGCCTCTGGTAATAATGGCTTCCTCAAAGCCTCTGGTTCCTGTCACATGAAAGGTCAGCGCCTTCAATGCATCGATCAGACATTTCCGTTCCTGTCTGGTAATCCCATTGACACGCTTCTCCTCCGGAATCCCACTGGCCCGAACCACATGCGGAATCAGCTTCTTCGGAAGCAGATCATCTAAAGCATGGATCAGCTGTCGATTCTGATATCTGATAAAATCCTTCTGAAGCCTCTGATCCAACTGTTCCTCAGATAATGCAGGCTTCAGATCTAAGATGAGCTCCATCGGTTCTCTATAATATTTCCCGATATAGGCGCTGGCAGATAATACCAAGGGTCCGCTCAGTCCAAAGTGTGTAAACAACAGCTCCCCAAAGCCTTCATATACTTCCTTCTTACCGCATTTCAAGGTGACCCGGACATTCTTAAGCGTTAAGCCCATCACGTCCTTGCACCATGCCTCCTCTGTGGTAAATGGTACCAGAGACGGCTGACATTCCCGAATAGAATGCCCGTGCCTGCTTAGTATCCGGTATCCATCGCCGGTGGAACCGGTTGCAGGATAAGAACATCCTCCGGTTGCAAGGATCAAGCGGTCACAGCTGATCGTCTTACCACCCTTCAGACACACACCCTTGACAAAGATATGCTCCTCCGAAGTGCGGTCAAGCACCAGATCTGTCACTTCTGTATGCAAATGAACCTGAACCTGTAAGCGTCTTAATTCCTGCTGCAGCACCTTGATCACATCCGAGGAATGATCGGATACCGGAAATACACGATTTCCACGTTCCACCTTAAGCGGCACACCCAGACGTTCGAAGTATTCCATAGTCTGATGATTATCAAAACCATATATGGAGCTGTACATGAACTTCGGATTACTTACGATATTCGCAAATACCTCTTCCACTTCACAGGCATTGGTCAGATTACAGCGACCCTTGCCGGTAATGTAGACCTTCTTTCCCAGCTTTTCATTTTTCTCGATCAGAATGACCGAATGCTTCTGCCTTGCCGCTTCAATCGCAGCGATCATACCCGCAGCTCCGCCGCCGATCACGATAATTGTATGCTTCATAGTATCCGTAACCTGCCAATTTATTCGCAGACATCTGTAGCTTTATTCGCCTGCCTCATTCTCAATAAAAATGAATAAATATACCACGAATATCAATCTGCATTAACATTCGTGGCATATCATGACTATCTATTATACCGGATAAACCTTGTTCTCCTTATCCGCTATGGATTCATCCATCTTGCTTGCCTGTGCCTCCCGATACTTAAAGAACTCGGTAGCAACCTGTGGGAACAACGCATAGGACAATACATCCTCATCCTGCTGCTTGTACTGAGCCATCTCCTTCTCTAATTTCTCAAGCTGTGGCTCGATATCATCAGCCGGCCGATATGTGATCGGCTCTGTCATGCCAAGACTCTCTAAGGCCTTCTTCTGAACCTCCGGATTGATCGGCTTCACCGTCTGTCCATACTTACCAACCAACAGATCCTTAGACTCCTTCGTCAGCATCTTATAACGCTCACCGGAAACGACATTCAACACTGCCTGAGTACCGACAATCTGTGAGCTTGGTGTAACAAGCGGCGGTTCACCAAAGTCCTTCCGAACACGCGGAACCTCTTCCAGCACATCGTTGAACTTATCCTCAGCCTTCATCTCCTTCAGCTGGGATACAAGGTTGGAAAGCATTCCGCCAGGCACCTGATATAATAAGGTCTTAATATTAACACCCATTACCTTCGGGCTTAAGAGACCGGACTCCAACCACTGTTCTCTTAATGGGCGGAAGTAATCTGCGATCTCAGCAAGCAGCTTCTGATCCAGGCCCGGATCATACGGAGTACCTTCAAATGCCTTAGCCATAACCTCGGTCGCCGGCTGGGAAGTTCCCAGTGCCAACGGTGACATGGCTGTATCGATCACATCACAGCCTGCTTCAACAGCCTTCATATAGGTCATGGAAGCCACACCGGAGGTATAGTGGGTATGAAGCTGAATCGGAAGAGTCGTTCCTTCCTTCAACGCCTGTACCAGCTCGGTTGCTTTCGTCGGAACCAAAAGTCCTGCCATATCCTTAATACAGATGGAGTTGGCACCCATATCTTCAATCTTCTTCGCCATATCCTTCCAGTAATCCAGCGTATAAGCATCGCCTAAGGTATAAGACAGTGCAACCTGTGCATGTCCCTTTTCCTTATTGGCCGCCTTCACTGCGGTCTCCAGATTCCGAATATCATTCAGACAGTCAAAGATCCGGATAATATCAATACCATTTGCAATGGATTTCTGAACAAAATATTCTACCACATCGTCAGCATAAGGACTGTAACCCAGAATATTCTGACCGCGGAACAGCATCTGTAACGGTGTCTTCTTAAAACCGTCCTTTAACTTACGAAGACGTACCCATGGATCTTCATGCAGGAACCGTAAGCATGCATCAAAGGTTGCACCGCCCCAGCATTCTACGGAATAATATCCCACCTGATCCATCTTATCAATGATCGGCAACATCTGCTCTGTTGTCATACGTGTCGCAATCAGGGACTGATGTGCATCACGCAGTACCGTTTCTGTAATTTTCACCGGCTTAGCCGTAACTTGCTCTGCCATTTATAATCCTCCTTCATTCTTCACATCTTATGAACGATTCTATATCGTATTCTGATCTACGTGTAATGTACGATTCTCATGATCGGTATAGCAGTATCCCTTACTTAACACCAAAAATTGCAAGGAATGTACCCGCAGCAACCGCTGTACCAACTACACCGGCAACATTCGGACCCATTGCATGCATCAACAGGAAATTCGTAGGATCTGCTTCGGAACCAACCTTCTGAGACACACGGGCTGCCATCGGAACCGCAGATACTCCGGCAGATCCGATCAGTGGATTCACCTTGCCCTTCGTTACGAAGCACATCAGCTTACCGAACAATACGCCGGCTGAAGTGCCGATTACAAATGCGACCAGACCTAATAATACGATCTTCAGTGTGCTGACCTTCAGGAATGCCTGTGCCGTTGTAGTTGCACCAACAGAGGTACCAAGCAGAATAACGACAATATACATCAAAGCATTCGAAGCTGTCTCGGTCAGCTGTTTAACCACACCACATTCCCGGAACAGATTACCGAGCATCAGCATACCAACCAAAGGTGCTGTTGTCGGAAGGATCAATACGACAACAATGGTAACTACGATCGGGAACAGGATCTTCTCTAATTTTGAAACCGGACGAAGCTGTCCCATCTTGATCTTACGTTCCTTTTCCGTTGTAAATAACTTCATAAACGGCGGCTGAATAACCGGCACCAAAGACATATAAGAATATGCCGCTACCGCGATCGGTCCCATCAAGGTTCCGCCCATACCCAATTTACCGGCAAGGAAGATAGAGGTCGGTCCGTCCGCACCACCGATAATTGAGATCGCTGCTGCTTCCTTTCCTGAAAAGCCAAGGAAAATAGCGAAGAAATACGCAGCATAAATACCAAACTGTGCTGCCGCTCCAAGCAGGAAGCTGGCAGGATTGGCAATCAGCGGACCAAAATCCGTCATTGCGCCTACTCCCAAGAAGATCAGGGAAGGTAAGATACTTGCTTCATCCAACAGGTAAAAATAATGCAGCAAGCCGCCTTCTTCAATGATACTCGGGAACATATTAGAAAGTAACATACCGAATGCGATCGGTACTAACAATAATGGTTCAAAACCCTTCGCGATTGCCAGATACAAGAATATCAGCGCAACCAGGATCATAACATAGTTACCCCAATATAACGTGGAGAATGCTGTCTGATCGGCAAGGTTTTGCAACGTCGATGTTATATATTCCATGTATATTCCTCCTGCAACATCAATTTGACAGCATTTAATTCAAGGTTGCCAATGTATCTCCGGACTCAACCGCAGTGCCTACTGTAACATCAATACTTGCAATCGTTCCGTCCTCCGGTGCAACCACCTCGTTCTCCATCTTCATAGCCTCCAAGATGAGAACAACATCACCCTTCTTCACTGCCTGACCTACACTTGCCTTCACTGCCAGGATCTTACCAGGCATAGGAGCTGTAACGGATATACTTCCTGCTCCAGATGACGCTGCCGGTGCAGGTGCCGGAGCGGCCTTTGGTGCAGCTGCCTTCGGAGCAGCCACCGGTGCAGAAGGTGCGCTTCCTGCTTCTATCTCTTCTACTGCAACATCGTATGCAGTTCCATTTACGGTAATTCTGTAATTCTTCATATCTATGTCCTCCTAAATACTATTCTATACTCAATCATAATCTAAAACCAATCATCTAAGAATGATCAACTAAGACAAACGATCTGACACCTGTCATCTGGACGCTCTCTTAATCGAACGAACGATCAGCTGGTCACTGGAAGCAACCGTTCTTCGTCCGGAGCTTGCCGCATAGACAGCTGCAGTAATAACGGCTACTAATTCCTGATCATTCATAAGATCTTCCGAATCAGAATCCGCAGCCCTCACTGTTTCCTCAGGAACCGTCGCAGAAGTCTTCGCTCTCTGGGCAAGCGCTGCCGCCTTCTTAGCTTCTTCCTTCGCCTTCTGCTGCTTAGCGCCGCTTCCCGGCAGGAACTTAAACAAGCTGATAACAAATGCAATGAAGATCAGGGCAAGGAATACGACTCCCATACCCATAAGAGTATTCATACCGGCCATCTTCAAGAGTTCACTCTTAGGATAGTCAGTAGACACCACGATCTGCATCAGATCATACTTATATACATACGGATTGTATTCTGCACGCTCATCCGGTCTGTATGTGAATTCATAATCTACGTTATATTTTTCATAAGGGACCGTACAAGTAACCGTAACGTTATCACCTTCCACGTCATAGGTAATAGCTTCTACGGATTTGCCCGGTTTCCCGGCTTCCTCTATCGCTGTAGCTGTTCCGGAAAAGGCTTCCTGAAGAACATCAATATCCATCTTCAGTTCATCCGGATCAAAGCCAAATGCAACATCTCTCGACAGAATGTTGAAGGTGGTCTCATCCGTTGTGAATTGCAGGATATAAGATGTAAGCGCCTTTGATTGATCCGTATAATATTCTACGTCAAAATCCTCCGGCAGAGTCTTCGTACATCCGCTGATCACACAGACCAACACAGCAAGCAGAGAAAGAATCATCAGTTTTTTCTTCATGAATCTGCCACCTCTCTACTTTGCTCCGTGCTTCTTAGCCGGCTTCTCGACGCATTTGGTATATAACATTTCAAATGCGGCTACAAGACGCTTTCTGGTTCCGTCCGGAACAATAATGTCATCTACGATACCACGCTTCGCAGCACTCATAACATCCGCCTGAGAAGCCGCGAATTCCTTCTTCTTATCCGCGATCGCCGTAAGCTTATCCTCAGCACCCTCGATCTCGTCCGCATACATGATCTTAACAGCCGTCTCAGGATCCATCACACTGATCTTTGCCTTCGGCCATGCATATTCGATATCTGCACCGATGGACTTGGAATTCATGGCTGTATACGCAGAACCGTAAGCCTCACCTGTAATCAGATTCACCTTCGGAACAGAAGCCCCGGAAAATGCTGCGATCATCGTAGCAACCGCCTTGGAAAGTCCCTGCTCCTCTTCTACAGTTGCCTTATATCCCTTCACATTCGTAAGGGTCAGCACCGGAATCTCGAAGGCATCGCAGAAGGATACGAATTCAGCCGCCTTATAAGCACCCTTTACGGAAAGGACATCGCCGCCTTCCGTTCCCTGATTGGCCACACATCCAACCGTTGCGCCATTCAAACGGATAAAGCCGGTTACCATATCCTTAGCATAATCCTTCTTGGTCTCAACAAAGAGGTTATCATCCGATACCTCGATCAGGATCGCCTTCGCATCTCCCGCAAGTCCATCTACTTCCACGCCGCGGTTGATATCGTCCGTGCAATCCGAATAGGACAGATCCGTTTCATTATTGGCCGGAAGGATTCCCACCAGACGACGGATCTCGCCAAGCACCTCTAACTCACTCTCACATACCGCGTCCACATTGCCGGAATTCTCACTCTGGAATGCTGCCGAAGCGGTATCTAACTTCGATACATGATTTCCATCTAATACATTCGGAGAATTCACAAATAACTTCGCATTCTCCTTTGTCATATATGCAAAATCCGAAAGTCCCGGTATAATTGCAGCACCGCCGCCGCAAGCTCCGAATACCGCAGTGATCTGAGGCACAACACCGGATGCCATCGCCTGCTTGGCATAGATCGTACCAAAGCCATTCAGCGCATCCACAGCCTCCTGCAGTCTCAGACCGGCACAATCAATGAATCCGATCACCGGTGCACCCATTTTCACTGCCATATCATAGATCTTGGCAATCTTGGCTGCGTGCATCTCACCAATAGAACCATTCATCACTTCTGCGTCCTGGCTGTATACAAATACCAGATTCGTGTCGATCGTGCCATAACCGGTCACAACGCCATCCGCAGGTGTGTCCTTGTCTGCCAGATTATAATCCGTGCTTCTTGCCGTTACATAGCCTCCAACTTCAACAAAGCTGGAATCATCAAGCAAAGACGCAATACGGTCTCTGGCGGACAGTCTTGAATTATCGCTCATATCAAGCCCTCCGTTGTAATTTATTTCATGGTTTCTTATAAAAAACCAATTTCTGCCGAGTATATTGTAGTAAAAATTATCAAAAATTGCAAGGAATAGTTTTGAACTACAAAGATCATCTTAGACAATAAGAAGATAAATGACTCTTATATATATATATCATCATCATCATCAGATTACAAAAAAATGTATAATCCGCTCCTGCTTACGCCATAATAGGAATGTAAGGAGGTATGCAGCGATGAATAATAAAATCTTAGATTATACCGCATTAACGATTGCAATTATCGGTGCAGTAAACTGGGGTCTGATCGGATTCTTCAGCTTCGACCTGGTTGCATTCATCTTCGGTAATATGACATGGATTTCCCGTATCGTATATGCATTAGTCGGATTGGCAGGTCTTTACCTGATCACCTTCTATATGTATGCAGGCGAAACCAGAAGTCAGGAGTCTTAATAATCTGCCGCATCCATAACAAGCGTGTAAGAACCGGACCTATGCATATAGGATCTGTATGCGTATGTCCATGTCCGACAAATGCAGGTGATTGTAACCGATACATGTTGATCGACGATCACGCACTTGTCGGACACTTTTATATGCGGCACAGTTCTTATACCTATAGGAATAACTTGCTTCGTCTATCTGTTTATGCCCGCTCGTCAAGATCTGAAAATGGACGGTGCACTCCTACATACTTATAGGCCGGACGAATAATCTTGCCTTTATTCACCAATTCTTCCAGACGATGTGCACTCCAGCCGGATATACGGGATATAGCAAAGATCGGTGTAAATAATGCTTCCGGAATATCCAGCATCGAATATACAAATCCACTGTAAAAATCAACATTTGCACATAACGGCTTGAACAGGTGCCGGTGCTCCTTAATAACTTCCTTGGCGATCCGTTCCACACGATCATAGAATTCAAACTCATCGTGTAAATTCTTCTCAATTGCAAGCTTCTCCGCATATTCCTTTAAGATTACTTCTCTCGGATCGCTTTCTGTATAGACGGCGTGTCCGATCCCGTAGATCAGACCTGCATGGTCAAAGGTTTCCTTATTCAGGATCTTCTCAAGATACGTCCGAAGCTCATCCTCATTCGTGATATCTGATACATTCTCTTTGATATCGCGGAACATCTGCTGCACCTTCAGATTCGCGCCACCATGTCTTGGTCCCTTCAGGGAGGCGATTGAAGCAGCCACTGCAGAATACGTATCGGTTCCGGAGGAAGTGACTACATGGTTCGTAAAGGTGGAATTATTACCACCGCCATGCTCGGCATGAAGCACCAATGCGATATCCAATACCTTCGCTTCCAATTCCGTATAATGACCATCCGGACGTAAGATCTGCAGGATATTCTCTGCGGTTGACATGGAATGATCCGGTGTCCGGATCACAAGGTTCTCACCCTTATGGATATGATTATAGGCATGATAAGAATAGACAGAAATCAAAGGCAGCTTCCCGATCAGCTGCAGAGACTGTCTTAACACATTTGGCACAGTAATATCATCCGGTGCCTCATCATAGGAGTATAAGGTCAGTACGCACCGCTGCAGACCATTCATAATATTCTCGCTCGGTGCCTTCATGATAACATCACGGATAAAGATACCGGACAACTCCTGCAGACTGCCGAGTACCTTAATAAAGCTCTCTAATTGATGACGATTCGGAAGCTCACCGAATAATAACAGATAGGTAACTTCTTCATATGCGTACCGTCTCGTCGAATAGCTCTTCACAAGCTCCTGCACGTCATACCCCTGATAATAGAGCTTACCGTCCGTCGGCATCTTGATCCCTTCTACGACCTGATAGGATACTACATCCGCAATCTCGGTAAGACCGGTCAGAACACCCTTACCGTTCGCATCACGCAGACCGCGCTTCACATCATATTCTTCATACAGATCCAGATTAATGGCTCCGGACTGCATACAATACTCTACCAGCTCATCGAACTGCGTCTTCAAATCATCATTTAATCTCATCATATCCTGACTATTCATATTCTATGTCTCCTATATCATAACCATAAAGCCATGCGTCTGATAAGGCAAAAAGCCGCATCATGCTTACTTAACACCATTCCCCATCATACAACCATTTGTTCATGATTTCAACATAATTATTCGAACTTTCCGTATGAATAATTAGAAGATACCGGAATCTATGATCAAAATCCTTACCATAGATTCCGGTATTCCCATTTTAATATCTAATTATTATTGAATCTGATATCAACTAGTTCTTTTTCTTCTTCAGATCCATATACGCGAGTGCGCCTGCCGCTGCAAGCATCAATACAACCAAAACTGCGATTGGCATGGAATCTCCGGTCTTCGGTGCAGTCTTATCTTCAGCAGCTGCTTTTGCACTTGCGGTTGTTGCATCGGAGGTGCTTGCTGCTACGGTAGTTGTCGCAGTAGTAGCTGCCGTAGTTGTTGCAGTCTCCGAGGTATCCTCCTTTGTATCTGTATAAGCTAATGCATAGGTGGAGAACTTATCTGTTTCAAAGGATAACGTGCCATCCGAATTAAGAGTTGCAGGTAATACTGTAACGCTTCCTTCATGAAGTCTTAATACCTTATACGTTCTTGTATATCCATCAGCTACAGCAGGAAAACTCTTTGGTACTCCTATAGTAAGCTTAAGA
>CACZRT010000028.1 GCA_902783585.1 uncultured Lachnospiraceae bacterium
CTTTGCGGTGGTCTCTCCGGTAAAATAGGAATTAATTCCGTGAACATAATGCAGAAGCGCCTGATGGACATTCTCGATATTCTCCCGAGGTGTCAGGCGGTGTTCCCCGTCCGGCTTGTCACTGTAATATTCCGAATGGAAGTTGTCGAAATTGTCATGCTTCAGGCTCTCCGCCAGATTGGAGCGGTCATAGAGCTGCCTGATCAGCCGCCGTTTCATACATTCGCAGGTGGTATTATTCACCGAACCGGTATCCTGACAGAGCGGACAGGTATAGATCGGATCCAGATAATCCTTGGGATACCCATGCCCGGTCAGGAGCCGGTATTTCTCCTGGATCAGGCTTTGAGACTGCTCCTTCAGAGCGTCTTCATCCACTTCTTCCTCGTTTAGTTTGGCAAGCGCAGCGTCGATAGACAGATCCCGGATCTGTTCATCAAGCTCTAAGATTTCCGGAATCTTCTCATGGATCTCATCAACCCGGTCATTATGCATTTGGCGGTTGCGGAAGCGGATATCTTCATACTCCCGCAGGATTTCACTCATATTGTAGAGCTGTTTGGCCATGATCTGTTACCTCTTATCGTCTGTGTCGTGCTTACTATTTTATGGATTCTCTGAGATCTTGCGAACCTCTTCTATAAAGAAATCCTCTAATTCCTGATTGTCATATTCCCGTTGTTCAAAATGGTTGAATGACAGATTGGCAACCTTGCCGCCCGTGGCTCCTGCACCGGTACTTCCCTTTCCGGAGGATTTCTTCTCTGCCTCATGCTTAGCGTCTAACTGCCGGATATCCTCCATAGTCCGTACATGATTTTCGTACCAGTTAGATAAGGTTCCGTTGATATAGCGGAAGCTGATCTTATTATTGGCGCTTGCACGCTGGCAGGCCTCGATAATGATGTCCTGCTGGAATGCATAGTCATATTTCCATTTATTAATATATCCAAGCTCTGTCGGTGTTAATACCCGGCTTAAGCCTAATTCCTTTGAAATTGCATTATTCAGTGCGCGGTAAGCGGAATTCTCATCCTTTGCCTGCTTGGCTGTCCGGATCCCCCGCTCGTACCAGTCAATCGCCACCTTCTCCATATAGCGGTGAGAGGTGTGTTCGATCGAAGCACAGTATTCGATCAGATATTCCAGCAGATCTGCCGGAAACTCCAGCTGCTCATAGATATACAGGAGTGTCTGATACTCGCTGGTCGTCGGAGTATGTCCCCAATACATCTCGAACTGATACAGAATGCTTTCCATCTGGGAATCTGCGCCAAAGCTTCGGATCTGCGCCGGAGTATAGGTCTTCTTCTCCGGAACCGAAGGGGTCTCTGGCTGCTTAACCGGAAGTACGCTCTTCGGACTCTGCATGGCTGCAGGGGTAACATCACTCTTCTTATGTAAGAGATCCATTCCGGAATTCGCCTCGGATTCTTTGTGGCTCTGCGGTGCCGTCAAATGAAGGATCGTAAGACCGATCGGTTCATTCTCCTGATTATATTCGATCTGAAGGAGATTCCGATCCACCCAGTAGCGGATCGCACGGCATATATCCCTGCTCGTACATTGAAAATGGTCTGCGATCTCCTGAATATCTGCAGCCCGTCCTGCCTGAAGCAGCCGCACCAGATAGAGATATACCTTCACGAATTCTCCGTTCGCCTGTGTCATGTGGTAATCAATAAAGAAATTAGATATTGAGGAAAAGGTCTCTCCGTTTTCAGATGTAATTACCAATGTATTCATACCTATTCCCTCACCATTCATACTTGTCTGTGTTCTTGATACAGTGTGGACTTATGCAGGATATAGGCTTATCTGCGATCCTGTATCAGCGGAACAATTAGTAGTATAGCGTAAGGGTTTTTAAAAGTAAATAGAACAGATTTTCGGGCGGATGTGGACGAAAAAATGTGTAAAAAGTGGAAAATGTGGAAAAGGGTTTTTTGCCTTGATGATCCACAAAAAATTGCCCACATCCTGTTCCATGATCTTCCATGTAACATGTTGTGGACAATGTGCATAACTATTTTTTTAAGAGGTCTTCTCCAATATTTACAACATCTCCGGCACCCATAGTTATTAACAAATCATTTTTTTTGCAATTATTTATCAGGTAGTCCTCAATGGCCTCGAAGGTGTCCAGATAGACAACATCGGTATGGTAAGTATTCTGCAGAAGATCCGCAATATCCTGGGAAGATATCGTACCCGGATCCTGTTCTCTGGCAGCATAGATCTTAGCAAGCACCACATGATCTGCAAGGTGAAGTGCCTCTGCAAATTCCGGAAGCAGTGCCTTCGTTCTGGAATAGGTATGAGGCTGGAACACGCACCAGATCTCATTATGCGTTGTATTCTTGGCGGAGGTTAAGGTTGCCTTGATCTCTGTCGGATGATGGGCATAATCATCAACGATCGTGACCCCGTTCCAGTCGCCCTTGACCTCGAAGCGCCGCTTGGCACCGCCGAATTCTGACAGACCGGTTCTCCATGCCTCCTGCGGCATTCCCAGGATATCTGCCGCTGCGATCGCTGCAAGGGAATTTGACACATTATGAAGACCATGGACATGCAGCTTGATCTCGGTTACCTTATCTCCCTGCTTCAAAAGGGTATAGCTTGGATATCCTTCGGCATCATACGTAATATCTGCTGCACTGTAATCATAGGCCGGATCGAGACCGAAGGTTACGACCCTGGCCGGAAGCTGCTTGGTAATGGTATCGAAGCAGTCAAGACTTCCGTCAATGATCAGAGACCCATGTTCCGGAAGAATATTCGCAAAGGTCTTGAAGGACTGAATGATCTCCTCGATTCCGCTGAAGAAGTCGAGATGATCGGCATCTACATTCAATATAATACTGATCAGCGGATGAAATGCGTGATAACTGTTCGTATATTCACATGCTTCTGTGACAAAATAATCGGACTTACCTACACGGATATTGCCGCCAATGGCATCTAACATACCGCCGACTGAGATGGTCGGATCAGAATCCGCTGCAAGCAGGATATGGGTCAGCATAGACGTAGTTGTGGTCTTGCCGTGCGTTCCGGCAACGGCAACAGGATACCGGTAGTTAGACATTACCTGTCCTAACAGCTGCGCTCTTGTGAGCATTGGCTTGCCGGAAGCGACTGCCGCAGCATATTCCGGATTATCCGGATGGATCGCCGCAGTATATACGATCAGATCTATATCCTCTGTGATATTAGAGGCCTGCTGTCCGATCACCACCTTAGCACCGAGAGATTCTAACAGCCTGGTAATATCGGATTCCCTGGAATCGGAACCGCTTACCGTGAACTGCTCCTGAAGTAAGATCTCTGCCAAACCACTCATACTAATACCGCCGATTCCGATGAAATGTACATGAATCGGCTTCTTAAAATCAATCTGATACATAGCTGAACCTTCCGTTTCTATTATATATATTATATGGTATAGAAAGCCTCTATATTCTGTATTCGAGGAATCACATTATTTTCGAGTAATAATTCTATATTATTTGCCTTATCTTCAATAGGTTTTATTTTTTTATCCATCATTTCAGACATTGCAAGCAATAATTCATTATCTGTCATATTGATATCCTCCATTATATTAGCGTTAAAATTATAGCAAATATAGATTATAAAGTCTATTATATTTTCGGATAAGGAAGCGCCCCCTTTTGGATAAGGTAACGTTCCCTCGTTTCAGGCGGTGCCATGCCGGTCTCGCATGTAATATTAGTGTATATCATGCGATTTCGACAGATCCGCGGTGTCATAATGGATCGTGATCTCCCGCTTATCATAGGTGCGCAGGAATTCTGTCATGATCCGGTTGATGACAGCCTTGGTATCCTCTTCATTCAGGTTCATGAGTAATACGGCATGCTGGGTACTGCTGTAGCGGGTCGTGATATCAATATTCCTGATAGAATCGACAATGGCTTTCTGCAGCAGTGCCATCACCCGGTCCCGTTCTTCTATGGAGACCTTGATACCGGTATTCGACACCATGGTGAACAGAATGATCTGCACCTGTTGATGATTCCGGTCTGCAAGAGAAGATATGAATTCATACATCCTGCCGAATTCCGGATAAGCGGCAGTAAGACCGCCCTTGTAGAATTCCTTATTCTGAATCGCCTCGATCAACTGCTCCATATCTACGGCATGTGTTGCTGCGGAGTAGGTATCCTCAATCTCATCCATCCGGTGACAGTAGTAGGTATTGCCGCCCTTCTGCTTCGATACATACAGCGCCTTGCTGGCATTCTCATAGAGCACCATAACCTTATCCTTCTCGGTTGCGACCTCGGTAATACCGATTGATACCGACATCTTGCTGATGGTAGGGTCATGGTCGATGGTATCCTGCATGTGCGCAAAGAAGACCTTGGACAGCTCGGCGGCAGCCTCCTCATCCTCTACCTCAGGGATGTAGGCGGCGAATTCATCAGAGCCAAATCGCGCAAGGATCAATTGCTCGGACAGTGAGCGGATCATCTGAACCATCGCCTTTAAGTACAGATCGCCGACGACAAAGCCTTCGGAGTCGTTGATTCGGTGGAAACGGTCAATATCAAATAAGAAGATACAGCCGCCGCCATGCTTGCCAATGGCATTCTGAATAGCTTCGATTCCGCTGTCTCTTCCGTAAGCGCCGGTCAGGGCATCTAAGTTTTCTTTGCCATCTACGGCTTTATCCTCTGCATAGTCAATGACACGGGTTAAGATGGTAGAAGTCTGTTGAACGACCTCGTTATCAGCGTCTGGATTGATATTCGGAAGACGGTCTTCTTCTAACAGACGGATCATGGCCTCTGCACATCCGGCATCCCACTGGGTTCCTACGCCTTTCTTAAGCTCTTCGAGAACCTTTTCCTTGCTTAAGTGTCTTCGGTAGACACGGTTGCTGGACATAGCGTCATAGGCATCGGCAACCGCAATGATCCGGGCGATCATCGGGATCTTCTCGCCGGCCAGTCCGTCCGGATAGCCCTTACCGTCATAGCGTTCATGATGATATCTGGCACCGACATCCAGGCCTTTGATCATATCAATATCTTTTAAGATCTCGGCACCGACCGTGGTGTGCCCCTTCATAACCTGATATTCTTCATCCGTTAAGCGTCCCGGCTTATTCAGGACTGCGTCCGGAATTCCGATCTTCCCGATATCATGCAGGAGCCCGATGAATCGGATATCCTGTACCTCCTCATGGGTGAAGCCCAGCTCCTCGGCGATGGCGGCGGAGTATTCTGCAACCCGGCGGGAATGACCTCTTGTATATTCATCCTTCGCATCGATGGTATTCGCAATCGTCATGATGGTCTGCATGGTCATGCGCTGAATCTCATCATTGCGCTCTGTCAGCATCGTGGTATACTCTTCATTTTTCTTGTGGATCTGATCGTATAACCGGGTAGCCAGATAGGAACCGAGAAAGCAGAGGAAGAGCAGTGCCAGCTGGATCTCTACCTCCTTGCTGTTATGACTGGTCACCTCTCCGTTACAGATACGAAGGACGATGGAAATGATATTGACCACCATACTTGCGATTCCCGTAAACAGAATGATCCCGGGCTGATGATAGAGGATCAGAAGAGAGAGCATAGGAAGAATGTAACAGAAGACCAGCGGGGTGCTTCCCGTGATCATGACGAATACATACATGATAAAATATCCCACTACAATCTCGTACCGCAGAGGATAGCTGTCCGGCTTCCGCAGGTAGAGGATCAGTACCAGAATGGCAGGCGCCACTGTCACAAAGGAGAATA
>CACZRT010000029.1 GCA_902783585.1 uncultured Lachnospiraceae bacterium
ACCGCATTTCTTACGAACTTCTTTTGATTCTAAGGAATGCGGTTTTTTTGATTGTGTTTTTTTGTGTTTCAAGGTATAATAAAACTAATTATGTGGTCTGGTAGGCGGAATGGAATGATCGTTCGAAAAAATATGTGAGTAAAACACGTAGATCGGGTGTATATCGTATGAAACTTCTTGATTGGATATCGTTCTACCAGACATAGAGCATAGATGAATAAGAAGGAATAGAGGATGCAATCTTGATTAACGAAGAAAAGGTTCGGCTCATGACGCAGCTTGAGATTTATGAGACGACGAAGGGCAAGAAACAATTAAATATTATCAAGTATTACAAGAGAGACTATATTCGGTATCATATGTTCCGGACGGCAGTTGCGGCAACATTTGCATTCCTGATCATTGCCGGAATCTATGTATTTCTGAATCTGGCAGAGATCCTGGATTCGCTGAATCAGATCGATTATCTGGATGTGGCGAAGAAGGTCGGCATCATGTATGTAATCTTTCTTGCGTTCTATCTCCTGGTTGCATGGTTGGTATATGCCATAAGGTATAATAAGGTCAAGCCTGATATTATTAATTACAGCCGGAATCTCAAACGGCTTCAGAAGATCTACGAGAAGGAAGAGAAAGAAATGAGTGAGATTCGTGCAGGAAAGGGAGTGAGAAGCAACAATGAAGACTTTGATAACGATTAGAGATACTGTGAAGGAGTTCTTATCCAAATATGATAGATTCGTGATACCGGTCGTGAAGTTTCTGGTCATGCTGCTTGTATTACTCTCATTTAATAAAGTAATGGGTTATTCAAGTGATATGTCCAGCGGCGGATTGATGTTTGTAATATCTCTGGTTTCCGCATTTCTGCCAATCCAGTTGATCGTGCTGATCGCGGGTGCGGTTGGATTCATGCACATGTATGCGGTCGGCTTGGATGTAGCG
Organism: uncultured Lachnospiraceae bacterium; assembly: GCA_902783585.1. Taxonomy (GTDB): domain Bacteria; phylum Bacillota; class Clostridia; order Lachnospirales; family Lachnospiraceae; genus CAG-632. The sequence continues at coordinate 946 of CACZRT010000029.1, forward strand.
GCAGTATATCTGGTGATGTTCTTGCTAATGTACCTGTTGTATCTTCGTTTTGCACCGAAGTATGGCTGGCTGATTATTATTATGCCGATGTTTTATATTGTGAAGCTGCATTATGTTGTGCCGATTATTGTTGGTATTTTTATTGGCCCGGTTGGCATCGTTCCGGCAGCATTTGGCGTAGTATTCTATTATTTCACACAGCAGGTTGCCGATTATAAGACCTTGATGCAGATGGCATCCGAAGAGAGCTCGTTCCAGGGCTTTAGTTATATCATTAAGGGATTGATGGAGAATAAGGAAATGCTGCTTACTGCGATCGTATTTGCTTTCGTGATCGCGGCTACGTATATTATCTATCGTCAGTCATTTAAGTATTCATGGCTGGTGGCGATTGGTTCCGGCGGTATCTTAAGTATTGTGCTGTTTCTGATGGGTGGCATCGTGTTAGAGGCAGATACGAATACCGGCGCGATCTTTCTTGGAACGATCGTTGGTGTATTGATCGCAGTAGTATTACAGTTCTTCAAGGGGATTCTGGATTACAGCCGATTGGAAATTGTGCAGTTTGAGGATGATGAATACTATTATTATGTGAAGGCGGTTCCGAAGATCCGGATGGAGAAGCAGAATATTCAGGTGAAGAAGATTACGGATACGGATGCCGAGCTTGATCAATATATGGAGAGTACCGGATCCCATACATCGCAGTTGAGATCTTCGCAAACGCAGTCCGGAAAGGATTCCCGGGAGAGAACCGGGGCGCAGATCCGTGTGCAGAATGCAGGTCAGAGCAAGCAGGCAGGTTCCCGGAATGCCGGCAGGACGCAGGGACAGGCAGGCGCTCATAATACCGGCAGGACGCAGGGACAGGCAGGCGCTCAGAATGCGGGTAGAACGCAGGGGCAGGCAGGTACTCGGAATGCGGGCAGAACACAGGGACAGACCGGCTCGAATGGGATTGCAGACCGGTTGCAGAATCCGATTCCGCAGCGTACTCAGAATTCTTCTCAAACGAGAAATAATGTGCAGTCTCGGACACAGACTTCCGGACAGCCTGATTATACCAACGCCCAGAGACAGGCACAGAAGCAGGTCTATAATTCCACGAAGAATCAGGCACAGAGAACGAATACCAGACCGAATCGTCCGTCCGGCAATCAATCGGAATGATAGACAAGGTTGTTTGTCTGTTTGGTGATTAGTCAGAATGATAGACAGGGACATTCTTCCGTCTGGCGATTGTCAGAATGAAAGGTATATAGTTAGTGATTCTTAGCAGTATTGAGGAGGAAATAAGGTGGAAAATATAGTATCCACATTCAGTGATTTCTTCAAAAATATATATTTTCCACATATTCACATTCGGGATATCGTGGAGATTCTGATCATTACTATTGTTGTGTATTACGTGATGATCTGGTTCAAGAATTCCAGAGCGTGGACGTTATTCAAGGGAATATTTGTACTGGGTATTTTCTGGTTGTTTGCAGGTGTGTTTCGTCTGAATACAATCCTGTGGATCTTCCGGAATACCATTAGCGTAGGTATCATCGCATTGATCATTATTTTTCAGCCGGAGCTCCGTAAGGCGCTGGAACAGTTGGGACAGCGGAATTTCATTACCGGATTGTTGGATAATACCTCCGGTGAGAGAAAGGAACGCTTCACATCCAAGACGGCGAATGAGCTGGTTAAGGCGACCTTCGAAATGGCGAAGTATAAGACCGGTGCCCTGATCGTGATCGAGCAGAATGTTCCGCTCGGTGAGTATGAGAGAACCGGAATTCCGATCGATGCGACAGTTTCCAGTCAGTTATTAGTGAATATATTTGAACATAATACTCCATTGCATGATGGAGCTGTTATCGTGCGCAATAATCGGATTCTTGCGGCAACATGTTATCTGCCGTTATCGGACAACATGGATATCAATAAGGAGTTGGGAACCAGACACCGTGCAGCGATCGGTATCAGTGAGGTGTCTGACAGTATCACCATCATCGTGTCAGAGGAGACCGGGGATGTCTCTGTTGCAGTTGCAGGTAATATATACCGTGGACTGGATCCGGACGGGCTGCGTAAGAGGTTGTCCAATGTTCAGACCCGGTCGTTAGAGAGTAAGAGATTCCGTATAAGGAAGGGCAATAAGAATGAAGGAGAAGCTTCTTAAAAATTGGGGATTCAAGATTCTTGCATTGCTGCTGGGCTTTGTTATATGGTTCTTGGTGGCAAATGTTGAGGATTATTCCATATCTAAGACAATTACAGGTATTCCCGTCACCTTGCTGAATCAGGAAGCGATCACCGATCAGAATAAGGTCTTTGAGGTGACACAGGGAGAGACGGTCAATATCACTGTGCAGGGACGCCGTTCCATTGTAGAAGGGCTGACGGCCGATGATTTCAACGCAACGGCCGATCTCTCGGAGCTGTCGATCACGAACGCCGTACAGGTCGCAGTGGAAGCACACAGCGTAGAGATCCGTCGAGAAGTAGCAGTAACGGTAAATGATGGAATGCTTATGGTAGCCATCGAGGATAGCGGCGAAGAGAAGTTCCCAATTAGGGTAGCGACAAAGGGAACTCCGCAGGAAGGGTATGCAGTTATCAGCACGTCTTCAAGTCCGACTACGATCACTGTGACCGGAGCTGCCAGTCTGATCAAGAAGATTACCAATGTGCAGGCAGAGGTTGATGTTGACGAGGGAAATGGCAATATATCCGTGCAGAGTAAGATTAAGTTGATCGATTCTTATGGAGAAGAAATCGATGCAAGTAAGCTTCAGTTAAGTGCAGAGGTTGTGCGTGCGCGTGCCTATATCCAGAAGACGAAGGAAGTACCGATCGTAGTAACTGCAGAGGGAGAACCGGCTGAAGGCTATGGCATTGCCGGAGATCCGCAATATGATACGGAAACCATCTTAGTAGCCGGTTCTGAGACGAATCTGCGTAACCTGTCTTCTATATTGATCGATGATATTGATGTAACGGATCAGGATGAGGATCTTCATACAACTGTGAATATTGGGGATTATCTGCCAAGCGGTATTACGATCATTGATCCGATCAAGACCATAGATATCACCATTCCAATTGAGAAATTAGTCGAGAAGACGATTACACTCCGTCCTGCGAATATTGAAGTTGTTGGAAAACAGGATGATTATGATTATAAGCTGCCTGTGGCGGAGAATGAATTTGAGATTACGGTTGTCGGTCTGTCTAAGGATGTGGAGAATATGACCGCAGCCGATCTGGAAGCATACATTGATGTCAGTGAGTTGAAATCAGAAGGCGCCTACAATATCCGCTTGCAGTTAAAGGAGCTGAGCGACGTGAATTATGTTGAGGACGTAACGGATCTTCGGGTGGCATTGACGATCGAGGAGAAGGCAACGACAGAAGAGGAGGATTCTTCCTCAACGACGGAATCATCGTCGACTACGGTATCGTCCTCATCTACAAGTACCACAGCGGAGGCAAGTACTTCGACGACAGAGTCACATTAGAAAGTAAATGTATGAGAAAGGAAATACATTAGAGGAAGTACATTAGAAAGGAATCTCAGAAGAATAGAAAACATGGGAATACGAAAGTGGTCTGAGAAGGAAACTATTTTAATCTGAAAGCGATATAGAATAAGAAAGCACAGTATCGAATGGAACCGGAATCCATGATACTGTGCTTTCTTTGTTATATCATTCCATGGAATGATATTGTGCGTTATCCGTTATATAGATCTATATAATGATCATATGCTCAAAACGCCCCGCTTATCGCTCGGTCTTCCAGAAATAAGCGCTGTACGGTGGAAGCTCACTGCCGCCGCCGAAGTCGTGAAGCTCTCCGGTGATCAGATCCGTTGCCTGTCCGCATCTTGCGTCAAAATGCGCAGTGTAGGCGTTCTCATCGGCATTGATGGCTACCAATACCCGGTCACCGTCGCATTCCCGTTCAAAGATACATTGCTTATTCGTAAGCACGATAGACTTGAAGGCTCCGTAATTCAATGCCTTGCTGTTCTTCTTGGCTTCGGCGAGCTTACTGATCCACTCGGTCAGTTCATTCTCGATCGGAGCATCGAAGCAGGCGCGAAGAGCAGGATCGCCTTCGTTCTTATGTGCCTTGGCGCCCCACTCACTTCCGTAGTAGACACAAGGAATACCCGGCATGCCGAAGGCGAGAGCATAGATCAGAGGCAGATGCTTTTCATTCGTCAGGTTGCTGGCAATCCGGCTCACATCATGATTATCCACGAAGCTTAAGAGGTGCTTGCCCTTGTAGAGCGTCCACTGCTCCGGACCGAACTGGCGCATCAGAGAATGAATGATTTCGAACATATTCATACTGTTGAAGCTCGAGAATAAGCCCTTGTAGCACTCATAGTTCGTAGCGCTGTGGCACATCTCATCGTTGACAAACTGGTTGTAATCGCCGTGCAGGAGCTCGCCAAGCAGAAAGAATTCCGGCTTGACCTGGTTCGCAAAGCCGCGAAGCCGTTTTAAGAAATCCCGGTCTAAGCAGTAGCAGACGTCCAGCCGCAGCCCGTCAATATCGAATTCGTCTACCCAGCCCTGAATGCAAGAGAAAATGTGCTGAATGACTTCTTCATTCCGTAAGTTCAATTTGACAAGGTCATAATTGCCTTCCCAGCCCTCATACCAGAGTCCGTCATTATAATTGGAATTGCCGTCAAATGCGATCCTTGCAAACCAATCCTTGTATCTGGAATTCTCACGGTTGGCAAGGACATCCTGAAATGCCCAGAAGCCCCGTCCAACGTGATTGAATACGCCGTCCAAGACTACCTTGATCCCTGCCTCGTGCAGCGCCTTGCAGACTTCCTTGAAATCTTCGTTGGAACCCAGCCGGCAGTCGATCTTCGTATAATCTCTGGTATTATATCCATGAGTATCGGATTCGAATACCGGTGAAAAATAGATCGCATTCGCACCTAGAGACTGAATGTGCGGAATCCAGTCGATCACCTTGCGGATCCGCGGTGTCAGGACACCATCATTTTCAAATGGCGCTCCGCAGAAGCCCAATGGATAGATCTGATAAAATACGCTCTCATATGCCCACATAGTTATAACCTTCCTTTGTTCATGATCGTCTAAGACCGCCGCAGGCAGAAGTAATATGATATGTAACCTGTCTAAGTTCGGCAGCCTTCTCCATTATATACGAAAATCGCCGCGGTGTATAGAAGAGAATGAGAAAATATCATAGATTATGAGTTATCATTTCCATGGAAAATATGATAGAATAAGACGAAAGCTGTTAAAAATGACAGTAGATAGGGTAAGATGAATGATAGGAATAAGAATGAGGCAGTGAGTGATATATGATTAAGATTGATCTGATCACCGGCTTTCTGGGGTCGGGCAAGACAACATTTATTAAGAAGTACGGAGCCTATCTGATGCGGCAGGGGCTCAAAGTAGGCGTTCTGGAGAATGATTACGGCGCGGTCAATGTGGACATGATGCTGATGCAGGATCTGCAGGAGGAAGGCTGTGGTCTGGAAATGGTTGCCGGAGGCTGTGACGCAGACTGCCACCGCAGGCGGTTCAAGACGAAGCTGATCGCGATGGGGATGAGCGGCTATGACCGTGTCATTGTGGAGCCGTCCGGAATCTTTGACGTCGATGAATTCTTTGATGCCCTTCATGAAGATCCCTTAGACCGTTGGTATGAGATTGGCAGTGTGATCGCGATCGTAGATGCGGGCTTGGAAGAGCAGATGTCAGAGCAGTCCGACTATCTTCTAGCCTCGCAGGTGGCAAATGCGGGACGGATCGTTCTGAGCCATGTGCAGGAGACGACTTTGGAGGATATCAGACGGACGATCGGGCATATCAACCGGGCACTGGATATGGTGAAGTGCGGGAGGCGATTCGGTCCGGAGAATGTGGCAGGAATGATGGAGCCGGCGAGACTGAACGGAGCTGAGAGTACAGGGGATATGGCAGAAAGCAATAACTACAGGATCGTGGCACAGGATTGGGATGCACTGACAGATGAGACCTTGCAGGATATCATGAATTCCGGCTATGTATCCGAGGATTATGTTAAGATTCTCGAAGAGGATTCCTCATACTCCTCCTTATATTTCATGAATATCCGGATTCCGCAGGAGGAGCTTACCGCCAAGGTTCAGGCGCTCATGCAGGACAGCGGCTGCGGACAGATCTTCCGGATCAAGGGATTCATGCAGCTTGCGGACGATTCCTGGATCGAACTGAACGCCACTCATAAGCAGATCACCGTCCGCCCGATCCCGAAGGGGCAGGAGATCATTATCGTAATCGGAGAGGGATTAGTGGAGGCGGAGATTCGGAAATATTGGGAAGAATGAATAAGGATAGTTACTATTCACAGTCCTACATGCAAGCCGCAGACCGTATGCTGATCGTTTCTTTGAAAGCCAATTTGAACACTATTATATAAAAGCCAATCTGAAAACTATTTTCAGATTGACTTTTTTCTTGTCTGTCTTTATAATACTAATTTGGAAATGGTTTTCAGATTCGATTACCACGATCCACAGAGAGGAGTCTTACATTTGAAGGGAAAATATATTACTAAGCAGAGAAAAGAGATATTATCCTACCTTGAGAATAAGAACGGCGGGCATTTTACGGCGGCGGAGGTCTATGATTATTTTAAGGAGAATCAGATTACGGTCGGTATGACTACGGTGTACCGGCAGCTGGACCAGATGGTGAATGAAGGTCTGATCAAGAAATATGTGATCGACGAGAGCAGCAGCGCCTGCTTTGAATATGTGGGCGAACGGCTGATCCGTGATAATAAATGCTGCTATCATCTGAAATGTGAGAAATGCGGCAAGCTGATCCACTTGGAATGTGAGGAGATCACAGGCTTCGAGCAGCACATCACGGAGCACCATGGCTTCCGGATCGATCCGATGCGGACAGTGTTCTACGGCCTGTGCGCGGAGTGTGTGAAAGACGCGGGATAAATAATTAGTAGGAGATCTTAGAATTGGCAGAACTGGAATGTAAGGATGTCACACTGGGGTACGAAGACCGGACTCTGGTGGAACACCTGAACTTTGAAGTGAATACAGGCAATTATCTCTGTATCGTAGGAGAGAACGGAACCGGTAAATCCACCTTGATGCGGACGATCCTGCGGTTGCAGAAACCGCTTGCCGGAAGCATTGAATATGGAGACGGGCTCCGTCCGACGGAGATCGGCTATCTCCCACAGCAAACGATCGTGCAGAAGGACTTTCCGGCGTCGGTACGGGAAGTGGTGCTGTCCGGCTGTCAGACCAAGGCGGGAAGACGGCCATTTTACTCCAAGGATGAGAAGAAGCTGGCAGAGGTGCAGATGGAACGCTTAGGAATCAAGGAATTGTCCAGACGCTGCTATCGGGAGCTTTCCGGTGGACAGCAGCAGCGGGTCCTGCTGGCTCGTGCCTTATGCGCGACAGAGAAAATGCTGCTTCTAGACGAACCGGTATCCGGCCTGGATCCGAAGGTAACCGCGGAGATGTATAAGCTGATCCAGATGTTGAATGAGCAGGGCATATCCATCATCATGATCTCGCACGATATCAGCTCGGCGGTAAAATATGCCAGTCATATCCTGCACATCGGAGATCATGTATTTTTCGGAACCGTGAAGGAATATCAGACATCGTCCATTGGCAGGCGGTATCTGGAGGAGGCTTAGG
>CACZRT010000030.1 GCA_902783585.1 uncultured Lachnospiraceae bacterium
ACCCTTGTTCATTAGCAGAGACCTCCTGTCCGGACACAGGATACTCCTGTTCCCGATATCCATACCATTCCTGTTCTGCCGGAACTGTCTCAAACTTACGCCCCGATACGAGTGCCACCTGCGGATTGTAATCAATCCCTCCAAGTGAAGTCCCCATAATCTGATAGAAGAGCAGGTTGACAGATTCCAGCACCTCTTTCCGGCTTCGAAAATTCTGTTTCAGTTCCGTCTTCTTCTGAATTCCGTCAGCCGCAAGGTCATCATCATAGGTGTTATATTTGTCCTGAAATAACACCGGTCTTGCCATACGGAAACGGTATATGCTCTGCTTCACATCTCCCACCATAAACAGATTGCTGAATACGCCGCCTTCCTGCCTGGCAATGCTGGTAAGGATTGCCTCCTGCAGATCATTGGAATCCTGATATTCATCGATCATGATTTCCGCATAGCTGTCCTTCAGCTGAACTGCCACATCCGACGGAGTTCTGACCACATGGCCGTCCTCCGCTGCCCGTTCCTCCATTAAGATCTGCAGGGCATAATGCTCTACATCCGCAAAGTCCATACAGTTCTTCTTCTGCTTCTCTGCCAGATATTCCTGTGTAAATGTCCGGCTGAGCGTCAGGATCGTCTCGAGCACTCTGCGGACCTCCCTCTGGTGTCTGACCATTTCCTCCGGCTCTGCCTTCACATACTGCGCAGCTTCCTTCCTCACCTCTGCATACCGATTCCATAACTCCGTGATCCTATGCTCCTCCGGAACCTTCGTATTCTTCCATGTGAGTGATTTGAGACTCCGGTCCTGATTCGACAGAGCCTCCTGCAGCTCCCGATAGCTCACTGCGCCCATCAGCTTCCGGACCGCACCGCACTCCTCCTGAAAATAAGCGGCATATTTCTCATAATTCTTCGGATTCCAGACAGAGCCCATCTCCTGATATTCTCCGGAAACCTGCTCCGGAATATCCGCCACATCCGCAAATAAGGACTTCACCTCATGCAACAAGATCTGCACCCATTTCGTACGGTTGATTGCCTCCTCTGTATCTGCCTGCAGATCCTCCCACGCGTTCTCATACCACTCCTCGGGATACGGAAAGCTGGAAGCCTGCGTATGGATATTCTTGATCAGCTCGACGATCGATTCATTGGAACGAACGGCATTCAGACAGCCGTGAAGCTCACTCATAGCCTCTGCGTTCTGCTCATACGCAGTCTCCAAGATCCGCCCGATCACGTCCTCCTGCATCAGAACACCCTCCGTCTCATCAAGGATCCGCATAGACGGATCCAAATGCAGCCGGTGAAAATGCTCATTAAATATGTTCTTGCAGAAGCTGTCGATCGTCATGATATTGGCACGATGAATCAGAGACAGCTGCCGGATCAAATGTTCATCGCCCGGATCCGCTTCCTGCAGCTCCTCTAATGCCGCACGGATCTTAGCACGCATTTGTCCTGCTGCCGCCTTCGTAAAGGTTACGACAAGAAATTCATCAATATTCTTCCGATCCTGCACGATCCACTCAAGAATTCTCTGAACCAGTACCGCTGTCTTACCGGAGCCCGCCGCAGCAGATACTAAGAGTGTACCGGTCCTTCGATCTATGATCTGTTGTTGATCTGTTGTCCATTCCATTCGTACAATTCCTTTCTAACGCCCACTATGTTCCATGTTCCTATCCTTTATTTCCGACTGCCGCCTTATTCCATGCTCCTGTCCTTTATTTCCGGCTGCCGTTTGTTCCATGCTCCTGTCCTTTATTCCCGGCTGCCGTTTGTTCCATCTTCCTGTCCTTCATAAGCTGCTTCGCTGTGATCACCCGGTTTCCGCCGTCCTTCACATCTAATTTGCACACATCTCTGTAATCACAATAATCACAAGGCAGTCCCCGTCCCGCCTTCACCGGACGGATCGGAATCTTACCACCCAATATATCTTCTCCCAGATTCTTAACCGTATCCTGCACTTCTTCCAGTAAATCCGAATACTTCCCCAGTTCCTCGTCCGGTCCCGGAAGAATATCCGGATCTCCCATATAGGATCTGCAGTTCTCATCTTCATTTACGATTCCTGTCATGGCAGTCGCTTTCACAACATTCCGGATCGTGGTTTCTTCCTTGACCTTTTTTTCAACCATCGGTATCTTGAAACCATAATACAACGATCCCGCCGGAATGATCTCTTTCTCCGGAAAACGCTTTTTCAGTATCTCCATGACCACATTGGTATAGATCAGCAGCTGCAGCTGAAGCCCTGCCGTGATCTGCGTCATCTCCAGCTCCTTCTGACTGCTCTTATAATCCAACACCTTCACATAGACATGAGATTCGTCCTGACAGACATCGATCCGGTCAATAATCCCGCTTAAGGTCATGGAAGTCCCCTGCTCCAGAGGAATCGTTGCAGAGGCAAGATTCTTGCATTCCCGGTCCGAATTCCTACGATTGAATTCCAATTCAAACCGATACGGTATCATGCTTCCCTTCATCAGCTGTGATTTCAGATCTACAACGGCATAAGCCGCAACCTGCCGCATACGGTTTAACAGATTCCGATTGGCATTGGTCTGCTTGTAGACGGCTCCCTGCTCTGAGTCTGCTATGCGATCCACCGCTTCCATGGTAAGACGAGTCAATTCCTCCTCTGTGATCTTCTCCCATGGATTCTCTGTCTTCTCCTCCGTCAGCAGATGATCCTCTGCATGCCGGGTCTCAACTCTTCGGAATACCTGTTCCACCACACCGTGAAGCAGAGTTCCCATATCACTTAGGGATACCTCCTGTTGCTCCCGCTTACGAAGATTCATGCCATACTGCAGGAAAAATTGGTATGGACATTTGCTGTAGGTCTCCAGCTTCGATACACTGGTATTTAAGAATTCTCCGTACAGCCGCGCCGCTGTCTGCGGTGTCAGCATGGAGGATATATTATTGTAAGAAGCTCCCTCCTGCAAGGCTTGAAGGATCTCCGGCGCTTCCCTCTGATAATAGAGATATAAGCCCTTCCATATACTTCCCTCTGCCTCCTCTAATTCATTTGCCCCCTCCTCATGAAGTCTTGCCGCCAAGAGTCCCCGGCTATCCTGCTCCGTTTCAATCTGATCCCAGGTGATCCGGCGCAGATCCGGAGTCTCCACCGTCATATCCGGAAACAGCTTGCGGATCCTGCTGATCAGATATGCCGGAAGCAGCTCATTTCCATCGCCGCTTTGCACATGATAGGTAAGATATAATTCATCTGAAGGCTTCGTGATATTCTGATAGAGATAGAACTGCTCGGTAAATACCTGCTGTCGGGAATCCGGAGCCAGTTCTAATTCCTTGGATAAGAGGCTCCGGTCTGCCTCAGACAGGATTCCGGCTCCCCGGGACACCTTCGGAATGATCCCATCATTGACGCCCATTACATATAAGACCTTGACATGATTCAACCTCGTCCGTTCCACATCGCCGATCACCAGCTGATCCAGGCTCGGCGGTATGACACCAAGCGCGATATCATCAAGACCCGTATCCAGAAGCGTCCGAAATTCCTCGATCCCGATTCGGGCGTCTCCAAGAATCACCGTTAATTTCTCCAGAATATCCAAGAGCTTATCATAGATCTGACTATACGCTCTCGCCTGAACATAGTTCTCCTCCTCTTCAAAATGCGCCACATACTGTTCCAACAACTCCTGCATACGAACCTGTGTCAGATACTCCTGAAGCACGTTCGTATACTCCCGGACCGTTTCGGCACTTTTCAGGGGATCGGTGTTCATCTGCAGAAATGCAAGCACCTTCCTTCCATATGGAAGGATATGAGATTCCTCCGACCCTTCCGGATACTGACGCTGCCTCTCCTCCGAAAACATGCGTTTCCAATATGCAAGCCCCCGAATTCCCTTCTTTCTGCAGTAATTCTCTAAGGCTTCCATTTGATTCACCTGATCCATACGATCCGGCTGATCCATTTGATTCATTTGATCCATCTGATCCATACGATCCGGCTGATTGTCATCACTTCTACTATCATTGATCGGATTCCTGTTTTCTTGATCATCATCTGCCTGCCGTCCCTGCCCTTGGTCAACTTCTGCCGGAACGCAATATGCTCCTTCTGTCATATACCGATCCAGAATTCCGGTCTTAAGGAATCGGAAGACACTGTCATAAGAATAATCCTGCTCCGCGATCATCAGAAGGGCGCGAATGCTCTCCAGACAAGGATTCATATACATATTCTGATTCATATCTATAAAATACGGAATCGCAAGCTGTGGCAGTACCTCCTCTGCAATCGGGGCAAGCTCGTTCAGATCTCCATGCATGATCGCAATATCCCGATAACGATATCTGCCCTCCCGTACCATTGCATGAATCTGTCTTGCCACCACCTGTAATTCCTGTCTCGTATCCTTCATCGCGAGAATATGGATCTGGGAATCCTGTCTTCCCCCCATAGAGTTACCTGCATTCGATATAGCTTCATGCTCCTGAATACCGTCCGGAACAGAAGAATGCTGCCCGGAAGACCCTTGATCATCTGCCTGTCCCTTCCATACCCGATACGGATAACGGAACAGATTCTGTTCCAAAAAGTTAAGCTCCGGCGCATTCCGGAATCTTGGCGCTCCGCCCTCCAGATACTCCTCCTCCACATAGAGATCCAGTCTCTCTCCGAGCCTTCTAATTCTGCTAATGGTATCCTTACTCAGATAGAACAGCTCATGCTCTGCCAAAGACGCTTTCTCTGCAGCGGTCTGATCGATCGTAACCGTAAATGTCATAGAAGACACCTTGGCCGCCAGCGCCTGCAGCAGATCATACTGAATCGGCGTGAATCCCGTATAACCATCCAGAAACAATACACTCCCGGCAAGTAAGTCTGACTGCGGCACATGCATAGCCAGCATTTCCAGAATATGCTCCGCAATAATATACTTCCCCTGAATCTCTTTCTGAAACTGCCGATACACAAACAGCAGCTCTCTTAACTTCTGACACAGAAGAACAGCCCCGCCGCCGGTTTCCTGCTCTCTTTTTTTAAGCACCTCCTCCAGACGATCCTCCGTGATCCGATACTGAAACAGCTCGGTAAGCAGACTCTTCAGTTCATCAACGAAGCCGTCTCTTGACGCATTTGGACCGAATACCGGCAGCTCCTTCCGGTGTTCCATTAAGATCCGCTTTATGAGCATACTTTTCCCAAAGTCCTCCAGAACGTGATCACAGTTCACATTCTGTTCCTCAAATACCCGGTACGCCAGCCGGTTGAAGCTGACAATATCAATATTCATCGTTCCACGCCTCGGGTGCATTGTCACAACATCCCGCTGTGCCTGCATGGTAGACTGTTCCGGCACGATCAGGAAGAACCTCCGCTCCGGCTCCTTAACCGCCTGCTCGATCATTCTTGTATATAATTGATAACTCTTTCCCGATCCGCTAGGACCTTCTAATATCTGAATCATATGATCTCCTTTGATTCCGTGAATTATTGTGTTCATATTATACCATATCCACTAAATTCGTACTTCACTTCGTTCGCTAAGTGTTCATATTATACATCATTTTCCGGTCAAACGAGGGCAGATTCATAAAAAAGTGGTATATTTTCTGTTTTTCCGAATACATATTATGTAAGAGAACGTAATTGTGATACATAGAATCAAGGAGTGACGAACGTGGGGGCTAACACCAAAATTGTTATTCTAAAGGCAAAGGAACTGATCTATACGATCATTTTCGTAATACTGGGAATTCTGCTGCTCTTACTGCTTCTATATATGTTCCTTCCGGGCAAGAAGAACGCTAAGCCGGAAGATGACGCAGCAATATCCGGGGAATCGAAAGTAACAGAAACCGGCACCTACATACCGGGGGTCTACACCTCAACCGTACAGCTGGGAGAATCCACATTGGAAATACAGGTCACAGTGGACAGTGAACATATTAACGACGTCACGATCACCAACCTGAATGAAACTGTCACGACCATGTATCCGCTGCTGACCCCTGCCTTAGATGAGATCCGGGAGCAGCTTCCGGAGCTTGCTTCGATTGACGACCTGAAAATATCCGCTGACAGCCAGTATACCTCGGTGATCCTGACACAGGCGATCAAAAATGCGCTGCAGCAGGCCGTGCCTGAGAACTCTGCTCCGAATAACAGCATTCAGGAAAACAGTATCGTGAACAATATCACTCAGGACAATCCTGTTCCGGAAAATGCTATTCAGGAAAATGTTATTCAAGAAGATATCGTTACAGATGAGGTCATGCAGGAGAACGTCATGCAGGAGAACATCATACAGGAGAACGTCATACAGGAAGATCTTCTGCAAGAGGAACTAACACCGGAGAGTGAGACTCCAACCGAGCAGCCTCAGGAGACGGATACTCCGGCGCTTCCAATTGAAGATTCTCCAACCGCCTAATATTACAGGATCCACCGATCGTTTATAATAACAGGATCCGCTGACCGCCTAAATTACTTGTCACCTCTTATAAAAAAGTCATAAGGCATTCCGTATCTTCCGATCGCCTTATGACTTTTTATTAATCAGTTATTCCGTTTTCTCCACGACCTCGCCCTGCCGCTTATAGATACTTCCCTCCGGAATGAATCCACGCACCATGGACACCGGATAGATATTACTGTGACTTCCTACCACACTGCCCGGATTGAGGACCGTGTTGCAGCCAACCTCCACATGATCCCCGAGGATCGCTCCGAACTTCTTAAGTCCCGTCTTAATCGAGGCTGTCCCCTCTTCCTTAGAGCCGCCCTTCACCTCTACTAAGGTCTTGTCTGCCTTTACATTACTTGTAATGCTTCCGGCTCCCATGTGGGACTTATATCCGAGAATGGAATCTCCTACATAATTGTAATGCGGAACCTGAACATTGTTAAATATGATCACATTTTTAAGCTCTGTGGAATTACCGATCACACAGCCGGCTCCCACCAAGGCATTTCCCCGTACAAATGCGCCCGGACGCACCTCTGTATCCGGTCCGATGATAGCCGGACCCGCAATATAGGCATTCGGATAGATCACGGCACTCCTGGCGATCCATACATGCTCTTCCCGCTCCTCGTATACCTCGGGATCTAAGGTTGGTCCCAACTCCAATATATAGTCATGAATCTTAGATAATGCCTCCCAAGGATATACACAATCCTTAAGCAGCGGCTTTGCAAGTGTCTCGTCAAGCTGCGCAAATAATCGTTCTACCTTACAT
>CACZRT010000031.1 GCA_902783585.1 uncultured Lachnospiraceae bacterium
CCAAATACTTCGATTGCGCCATTTTCCGCGCGTTCTGTCAATTCACTGCGAATATCCCGTTCAATGGAATCCTGAATCAGACGGTGATAGCTGTCTTCGCAGACATCCTTCAAAAGCTCTGTGGTATAAGGATTCTCCTTAATAATTACCTGCTTTTCCAGATATTTGATGATCTTCTCTTCCGGCGCCTCGATCTTGACCGTCAAGATCTTCTCCTTCTCGCCGCGGTTTACGGCAAGTGTCCGATATCCGGCCATCTTCGCTACCGGCTCCCGAAACTCATAATACATCTCATAAACAGACTGTGCTTCCTTGTCCTTTGCATCCGAGGTCAGAATCCCCTCTTTCCATGTAAGATCCCGAATCCATGTACGATAGCCGGCATCATCCGATATCACCTCAGCCAGAATATCCTTCGCTCCGGCAATGGCATCCTCAACCGTAAGAACTTCCTTCTCTTCATTTAAGTACTGCTTCGCCTCTTCCTCGATCGGATGATTCACCATCTGCATCCAAATGATGGTAGACAGTCCTTCTAAGCCCTTCTCCTTTGCGATCGTCGCGCGGGTTCTACGCTTCTGCTTATATGGGCGGTAGAGATCCTCCACTGCCACCAAGGTCATGGCATCCTCGATTGCTTTTTGAAGCTCCGGCGTCAATTTCTCCTGTTCCTCGATACTCTTAAGGACCGCCGCCTTCCGCTCATCTAAGTTCCGAAGATAGGTAAGCCGCTCATCCAGATCACGGAGTACTTCATCATTTAATCCTCCATGAACCTCCTTCCGGTATCGGGCGATAAATGGAATGGTATTCCCTTCATCGATTAATTTGATGACTGCCTCCACCTGACTAGTCCGAATGTTCAGCTCCGACGCGATCACCTTTGCAATATCCATGTTACTAATATCCTCCAACTGTTATTTGATCTGATATTCGATTTATCCTTTATAAATGCAGTGTCACATCCTGTCCCTTCGCCTCAAACGGCCGGAAGGTGACTCCCGCCATCTTGAACATTCTCTTAGAAGCAATGGTCGATTCCGTATCTGCATATTTATCTGATAAATAGATAATTTCCTTAATTCCGCTCTGTATGATCGCTTTCGCACATTCATTACATGGGAACAGCGTAGAATAGCACTTTGCTCCTTTTAAAGAGCCGCCCCGGAAATTCAGGATCGCATTCAGCTCTGCATGGCAGACAAAGAAATACTTATTATCCAGCGCATTACCGACCTTCCCCCAAGGCATCTCATCATCATCGCAGCCGGACGGCATTCCGTTATATCCTACCGACAAGATCCGGTTATTCTCATCCACAATGCAGGCTCCCACCTGTGTAGAAGGATCCTTACTCCGCTCCGCAGATAACAGGGCAATTCCCATAAAATACTGATCCCAGCTAATATAATCTGTACGCTTCATCCCCATAGTATAACTCCTTTCCCGATCGACACATACTCCTTCGTTATCATACCACACCTATCCCTTAATTTCCACGCTCTTATTAAAATTATTATAGGTCTTATTGACACGGGCGAGCCGGAGGATTCCATGAAACGCTGGCTGTCACGATTTTGGATAATTCTCATTTCACTCATGGTAATTTTCTATAAATGTGTCCCAAACTCGCTTTGCTCAAACAGCTGGACACATTTATGAAAATTAACCATTCGTTCAATAGAATTATCACAAAATCGACAGATGCGTTTCTTAGAATCCTCCGGCTCGCCCGTGTCATATATCATTTGATTTATGAGATTGTTTTAAGCTTACAGAAAACAGCAACATCAAAGGGCTTGCATGCCCCTAAGAAATACCATTTGTCTATTTTAGTGGGGTATGCAAGCCCTTCGATGTTGCGTCACTATGTGTGTATAATTATACTAATGAGAGCAATCCGCTTAGTTGTCACCAAGCGAGAACTTGTCATGGATCGCCGTCATTGCCTTCTCGGTATATTTTTCGTCGATCAGAACGCTGACGCGGATCTCGGATGTAGAGATCATCTTAATGTTGATTCCCTGATCATAGAGAGCCTCGAACATCTTCGCTGCAACGCCCGGATTGGTCTGCATGCCGGCACCTACGATGGATACCTTCACAATGTCCTTCTCAACATCGATCTTCTCGTATTCGTGGAAATGACGCTCTACGATCTCAACTGCTTCCTGTGCATTGTCCTCTGTCGTTGTAAATGTGATATCCTTCGTTCCGTCACGTCCGACAGACTGCAGGATCATATCCACACCGATATTATGTCTTGCCAAATGAT
Source organism: uncultured Lachnospiraceae bacterium (assembly GCA_902783585.1). Classification (GTDB taxonomy): domain Bacteria; phylum Bacillota; class Clostridia; order Lachnospirales; family Lachnospiraceae; genus CAG-632. The sequence goes on from CACZRT010000031.1 coordinate 2,276, forward strand.
TGAACAGACGGAATGCCACACCAGGCTCATCCTTCAGTCCGATCAATGATATTCTTGTTGTATCTTTATCAGCAGCTACACCGCTTACTAACATCTTTTCCATGTTCTTAACCTCCTTGACAATGGTTCCTTCGGAATTATTTAAGCTGGACCGCACAACCAATGTAACACCGTACTTCTTCGCCATTTCTACGGAACGGTTATGCAGCACTCCGGCACCAAGTGTTGCCAGCTCTAACATCTCATCATATGAGATAACCTCAAGCTTTCTGGCATTCGGTACCTTTCTCGGATCTGCGGTAAATACACCGTCTACATCTGTGTAGATTTCACAGGAATCCGCATTCAAAGCCGCTGCAAGCGCAACTGCAGTCGTATCGGAACCGCCTCTGCCAAGTGTTGTATAGTTGTCATATTTGTCAACGCCCTGAAATCCGGTAACCAAAACGATCTTTCTCTGTTCCAGTTCATTCCGGATACGCTCACTGTCGATCCGTTTTAATCTTGCATTGCCATAATTACTGGTGGTATGCATTCCCACCTGAAATGCATTTAAGGATACGGCCGGAACACCTAAGTTGTTCATTACCATTGCCATAAGTGATACGGACATCTGCTCACCAATAGTATAGAGCATGTCCATTTCCCGCTTTGGCGGATTCGGATTCATATCCTTCGCCATCGTGATCAGTTCATCTGTATATTTACCCATGGCAGATAATACAACGACCACATCATTACCCTTCTGGTAATCTTCGATACACCGCTTTGCCACATTATACATGCGTTCCTTGTTCGCTACGGATGTACCGCCGAATTTCTTGACTACTAACATGACTGCCTCCTAGTTCCTTTTATAATCTTACGTTACCGCTTTCTGCCGCACATCCGCCTGCAGAAATCAGTGCTCATAATTCAAAAAACAATACATAATATAGCACCTGCAATTATAAAGTGCAATATATTTAAAATGTATGATGATCAGAAACTCAGCCGGATGGTATTCTCCACATTATCAAACCCTTCCACAGCCGCCTTGAAATCAGCCTCTGTCATCGGCTTCGTCACAAATGCAACCTCATCCACAATACCGGTCGCCCTAACATACATGACATCTCCGAATGCTGCCTTAACCGCATCCATATTAACATCGTCAATATCCTCTGATTTCACGCGAACCAGGAACTTATGCTTCCAGGAATCAAAGTCTCCCAAGGTAAGCTTCTCCTGCTTCCACTCCTGCGGCACGGTGCTTCCCTGATTCTTGATACATTCTACAACATCGGATACCACTGCACTGGCAGTTGCTTCCTTGCCGGCTCCCCGTCCGTAGAACATCACGTCATCGACCATATTGCCGTGAACCATGATTGCATTAAATACATCATTGACATGATACAACGGGCTCTTCTGCGATACCAGCATTGGAGCGACCATGGCGTAATTCTTACCATCTACTTTGTTATAGACACCCAGAAGCTTGATGGACGCCTTTAACGCCTTCGCATAAGCAAAATCATGTGTAGTGATCTTCGAGATACCCTCGGTATGAACATCTTCATAATCCACCTGCTGCCCACAGATCAGAGAAGACAGGATGGCAATCTTCCGGCAGGCATCATAGCCTTCCACATCCGCCTCCGGATTCCGTTCTGCATAGCCCTTGTCCTGTGCCTCTTTTAAGACCTCGTCAAAGTCAGAGCCTTCCTCATTCATTTTCGTAAGAATATAATTGGTCGTTCCATTTAAGATTCCATAGACCTCTGTAATATCATCACAGGTCAGAGAAGTAAGAAGCGGACGTATGATCGGAATTCCGCCGCCCACACTGGCTTCATAGAAGAAATTACACTGATGCTCCTTTGCAATCGCAATCAGCTCTGCGCCATGCTTGGCAACCATTTCCTTATTCGAAGTACAGGCACTCTTACCAAGCTCTAACGCCTGCTTTACAAAGGTATGTGCCGGCTCGACACCACCCATTACTTCTACGACCACCTGTATCTCGTCATCCTTAAGGATCGTATCATAATCATGTACCAGGATTTCCTGAATCGGGTCTCCCTCGAATTCACGCAGATCTAATACATATTTGACCTCTACATCTTCACCGGTATGTTTTTTGATGATTTCTTTGTTTGTACGAATGACCTCTACCACACCTGAGCCAACCGTACCATATCCGAGTACCGCTACTTTGACCATCTCTTGTTACTCCTTCTTATAATCTATCATGAACTATTGTTCTGTGATCTATGCGTATCATTGCCTACTCCATGGTATGATGGATCAGTTCATCCAGATCCTCCCACTCACTTTCTGTCATGATATTCTTCATGGAAATCTCTACCACGATATTATTATCAATGCTTAAGATTCCGCCCATGTAATTCGTTGCTTCGCCGCGAACGATCAATGGAATATCACGCCGATGTTCTTCATCTATCGTCTCAATTCCCACTACGATATCGACTTCAAAGCCAAGCTGGATCTGACCGGACTTCGCGATCAGGATCTGACTGGTACTGGTATGCTCTGCTTCTTCCATGGAGAATCTGGAACGCAGACTGTACACCGGTATGATCTCTCCACGAAGATTGATCATTCCCTTGATATTCTCCGGTGCATTTGGCAGCGGTATGATATTGTACTGCTGCTCGATCGCACGAATATACTCGATATTCATGCTATAAGACTCATTTGCCAACTTAAAGATTACATGCTTTTCCTCTGCCATACTTTTTCCTCCTGATCAATCTTCTCTTCTTAAACTATGATTCCACACGATCCCGATTCACATTCATCCATTTCAGATATGCATTGATAAAGATATCGATCTCGCCGTCTAATACTGCCCCGGAATTACTGGTCTCAGCATCCGTTCGCAGATCCTTCACCATCGTATATGGCTGTAATACATACGACCGGATCTGACTGCCCCAGGTATTCTCACGGACCTCACCGCGGATATCCGAGATCTTCTCTGCATTCTCCTGCTGCTTTAACATATATAATTTGGCCTTCAGCATCTGCATCGCCTTATCCTTGTTCATGTGCTGGGAACGTTCATTCTGGCACTGAACGACAATACCTGTTGGAAGATGTGTGATACGGATTGCCGAAGATGTCTTATTAATGTGCTGACCGCCGGCTCCACTGGACCGGTAGGTATCGATTCGAAGATCATCCTCGTTGATCTCCACCTCCAGATCTTCCTCGATATCCGGCATGACATCACAGGACGCAAAGGAGGTCTGCCGCTTGCCTGCTGCGTTAAATGGAGATATTCTGACCAGACGATGAACGCCCCGCTCGGATTTTAAGAGTCCGAAGGCATTCTCACCGTCAATCTGGAAGGTCACCGACTTAATGCCAGCCTCTTCACCGTCCAGATAATCCAGCACTTCAATCTGGAAGCCCTTCTTCTCTGCCCATCTGGTATACATCCGGTACAACATGCTGACCCAGTCACAGGCCTCAGTTCCACCGGTTCCGGCATGCAGAGTTACGATCGCATTCTCCTTATCAAATTCTCCCGATAACAGAGTTGCTATCCGTAAGGTGTCAAAATGCTGAACGAAATCGCTCAACATCTCCTGAACCTCCGGAACAAGAGATTCATCATTTTCCTCCTCTGCCATCTGGATCATCGTTTCAATATCTGCGTATTCCTGCTCCAGCCCTTCATAGGATTCCACCGTATCCTTTAACGATTTCACCTTTTTCATGATCTCCTGAGAACGATCAACATCATCCCAGAAGCCCGGCTCCTGCATCTCATAGTCATATTTCACTAATTCATCCTTCAGGTAGGGAATATCCAGAGAATCCTTCACCTCTGTCAGAGGATCGCGGTATCCCTTAAGCTCCATTCGCACCTGATCTAATTCAATCACAATGTTCACCCACTTTTATGATATCATAATATACTTATCATATCCTATATTCATCATTTCAGAATGGACATGCTGTCATTTACCCATAATCATATACAAAACGATCAGTCTCTCATCACTTTCCCCGGCCATGGCACTGCTTATACTTCAGCCCTGAGCCGCATGGACATGGATCATTCGGGAAGATCTTCTTCTCCTTCCGCTTGACCGGTCCCTTCTGAACGGTATCATCCTTATTGGTTCCGGTCGGCTTCGCTACCTCTTCACGCTCCATCTTCTGTTCAACACGGATATGCATCAGCATTCTGGTCGTATCTTCCTTGATGGAGTCCGTCATCGCCTGGAACATATCATAACCGGCATACTTATATTCAACAACTGGGTCCTTACCGCCATAAGACTGTAAGCCAATCCCCTGCCGCAGCTGCGCCATATCATCAATATGGTCCATCCATTTCCGGTCGATCGCCCGTAACAGTACGATACGCTCGATCTCACGTGCCTGTTCCTCCTGTTCGAACTGCTTCTCCTTCTCGGAGTACAGATTCAGTGCAGCCTCCTGCAGACGTTCCTTTAAATCTTCCTTCTTCGCAGACTTCTTCTCATCCTCTGTCAGAACCACAGTATCCATCGGAACGATCGGAAGCAGCATTTCATTTAATCCTCCAACATCCCAATCTTCTGTTGCCTCTCCATCTAAAATGGTCCGGTCAACACAGGCTGCCACGGTATCCTTGATCATATTCGTAACAACCTCGCGCATATTCTCTCCGTCTAAGACACGGCGGCGCTCTGCATATATGATCTCTCTCTGTTCATTATTAACCTGGTCAAATTCCATCAGATTCCGGCGGATTCCGTAGTTATTACCCTCGATCTTCTTCTGGGCACGTTCCACCGCCTTGGACAGCATCTTGTGATGCAGCTCCTCACCCTCCGGCACCTGCAGGGAATCCATCATCGTAATGATACGCTCCGAACCAAAGAGCCGCATCAGATCATCCTCCATGGACAGATAGAACTTAGATTCGCCGACATCGCCCTGACGACCGGCACGACCACGGAGCTGATTATCAATACGTCTGGACTCGTGACGCTCTGTACCGATGATCTTAAGACCACCTAACTCCAGGACACCCTCGCCAAGCTTGATATCCGTACCACGACCGGCCATGTTCGTAGCAATGGTAACTGCCTTCTGTTGACCGGCATCCGCTATGATCTCAGCCTCTAATTCATGGAACTTGGCATTCAATACCTTATGTGGAATATGCTCCTTCTGTAACAGACGTGATAGTTCCTCGGACCCTTCAATGCTGACAGTACCAACCAATACCGGCTGTCCCTTTGCATAAGACTCCTTCACGGATTCCACTACCGCATTCAGCTTCTCACGCTTGGTCTTGAACATCGCATCATCATGATCGATTCTCTGAATCGGAAGGTTGGTAGGGATCACGATAACATCCATTCCGTAGATCTCACGGAACTCGGTCTCCTCTGTCTGGGCAGTACCTGTCATACCAGCCTTCTTTTCATATTTATTAAAGAAATTCTGGAAGGTAATGGTAGCAAGCGTCTTGCTCTCCCGCTTCACCTTCACATTCTCCTTTGCTTCAATTGCCTGATGCAGACCATCCGAATACCGGCGTCCCGGCATGATACGTCCGGTAAAGGTATCTACGATCAGAACCTCATCATCCTTCACAACATAATCCCGGTCCCGGAACATTAAGTTATGCGCCTTCAAGGCAAGTGTCATATTATGCTGAATATCTAAGTTCTCTGCATCCGCTAAGTTCTCAATATGGAAGAACTTCTCAATCTCCTTAATACCCTGTGCAGTCAGGATAATATTCTTATCCTTCTCATTTACGAGGAAATCTCCATCCTCCTCTATATCCACACCGGACATCATATCCAGCTTGGAGATCTCACCATCCGAGGTACCCTTCTGCATTCTGCGCGCCAGATAATCGCACATCCGGTACAGATCCGTAGACTTCCCACTCTGTCCGGATATAATAAGCGGTGTACGCGCTTCATCGATCAGGACCGAATCCACCTCATCGACGATGGCATAATGGAGTGTCCGCTGTACCAGCTGTTCCTTATATACGACCATATTATCACGCAGATAATCAAAGCCGAGTTCGTTATTGGTAATATATGTAATATCACAATTATAAGCGTTCCGACGCTCATCATTATTCATGCTGTTCAAGATCACGCCGACCTTCAAGCCTAGGAATTCATGTACCTGTCCCATCCACTCTGCATCACGCTTAGCCAGATAGTCATTGACAGTTACGATATGCACACCCTTGCCTTCCAAGGCATTCAAATAAGCCGGGAGGGTGGATACCAGGGTCTTACCTTCACCGGTACGCATCTCTGCAATTCGTCCCTGATGAAGAACAACGCCACCGATCAGCTGTACCCGGTAATGCTTCATACCAAGCACACGGCTTGCCGCCTCACGTACCACTGCATATGCTTCTACAAGCAGATCATCCAAAGTCTCTCCCTTGGCAAGACGCTCCTTGAATTCTGTAGTCTTCGCCTTCAGATCCTCATCCGACATTGCCTGCATGGTCTCATCTAAGGCTTCAATCTTATCTACAATGGGATAGATACGTTTTAATTCTTTGTCACTATGCGTTCCAAAGATCTTCTCTACAATACTCATTCTTACAACTCCTATATTACTCTTGTTCCATTAATACGATCTGTGGTCATACCTTTCATGTTATAAGTCATAACCTGTGATATTATACCACTATTACCCATCTGACGCAAGAAAAAGAAAAGACAGCCTCTTCTCTTGAAAATGGAAAAGGCTGTCCATTGATTCTAATTGAATACTATATGGAATATCACTTAATTCTCCGGCTCGATTAATCCGTAGGTATTTCCCTTTCTCTTATATACCACATTCACCTCATCGGTTTCAGAATTACGGAATACGAAGAAATTATGTCCAAGCAGCTCCATTTGAATACAAGCTTCCTCTGCATCCATCGGCTTCACTGCAAAACGCTTGCTTCTGATAATCTTGATCTCCTCATCCTCAACATCCTCATCATCCATGAACTCCTTCTGGAAATAAGCTGCATTCTGCTGCTGATCTACCAGCTTCTTCTTATATCGATTCACCTGTCTCTCGATGATCTCCTCAACAAGATCGATCGATACATACATATCATCACTAACCTGCTCTGCCCGGATCACACTTCCCTTTACAGGAATCGTAACCTCGATCTTCTGTCTATCCTTCTCTACCGAAAAAGTAACCTGTACATCCGTCTCGTCTGTAAAATACTTATCCAGCTTATCCAGCTTATCCTCCACTGCTGATTTCAGTCCTTCTGTAACCTCAATGTTCTTACCGCTGATTATGTAGTTCATAATGCCCACTCCTTTACCTGTCATAGTGCTGAAGAATGCTCTTCAACCTTAACACTACGGATTCAGCAATCATCAACCCCTTCTCAAGTTGCTTTGCTGTATCAGTGTACCTTCATTGTACCAAAACACTACAAGCTTTTCAATCCTTTTGTCATATCTTTTTTCATAATATTCTAATAATTGTGTCATGTTTTCGCACAATTAAACTGTTTTTTTGAATTTGTATCATAACGGATTTTCGGTCATTCTGTTCCAAAAAACACAAATTCATGACTTCTTACAAAACAAATGTTTTCGTTAAAGAGCATTCACCATTCCGGTAAAAATTGTGGATAATGTGGATAATTTTGTGTAAAACCCTGATTTCTTCATAATTTTTTCATTTTTTCGGGATGTGGACAACTAAGTTTTCCACAAAAATCCAAGAATCAAATTGCAAAGAAAGTATTTATTCGTCGAAAAATGTTTGTGCATTTTCTCTTTTTTGCATTTTCCAAATAATAGAACTTGACACTAAATTATCTGAAAATTCAAAAAATACTGTCGCGCTTCCTATATGTATAATTATATGCACGAAAGTCACGCAACATCGAAGGGCTTGCATGCCCCACGAAAACCGGTTGTAGCTATTTTCTATAATTCACATATCGTTCATGGTGATTTTCTAAAAACGCTCACTAA
>CACZRT010000032.1 GCA_902783585.1 uncultured Lachnospiraceae bacterium
AATTCAGCATTTCCAATATCAATGGAACCATCCTGACTGAACAGACTGGATACTTCCAGCTCTAATTTGATCGGTAATCTGCGGTATTTTCTCTTCTCTGACATAAGTACCCCTCCGTAACATATCTTAGCTTATAGGAACAGTATACCAAAGACCGCTCAGATATGCTAGAAGTATTTTCGGGTCATACCAAAAAATGTTCCCGCACTGCAGGTTTCAATGTCCACATATGCAGAAAAACATCTCCCTCAATATGAAGATACCGCTCCTGCCCGGTCGGAAAGACTCTGGAAGTGAACACGGCATCTCCGTCATTTACAAAGATTTCAATGGAACTGTGATCTATATAGATCCTGAGATGTACCAGATCATGCTCCAATATTCTTTCCCGGCTTTCACCTTCTGAGATATTAAACCGTGTATGCATTCCACTGCGGTCAACGGAAATAACCTTCGTATCATCCTGATACTGAACAGCCATGCCTCCGGAGCCGTCTTCCTTAGTAAAGAGCTTCAACCGCACATCTCCCTTTCTGCAATCCAGTTCCACTTCTACTGCCTTAGGAAGCGGATAACAGCCCGATGCATTCTTCTCGAGCGGAAGCTCTTCCTCCCGAAGCTTCTTAAGCTCAGGCAGCGGACGTTGGATCAGCCGGCGTCCCCGGATCGTCAATTCGCGCGGAAGTGTCAGACAGCCGGACCACTCTTCATCATCTGTCGGATAGAACACATCCGGAAGTCCCATCCAGGCGATCAGGATCGCCTTATCTGCATCCTGTATATTATTGGCACATGCTGCCGCATAGGAATCAAAGCCAAAGTCCAGCACATGGAACTGTCCTTCCGGAGTAAATATCAGTGTATCCCAATCCATATCACCTATAATATAACCATTATGATTCCGGCTTTCGCCTCTCCCGGTCAATCTCACATGCTGTGGACAGAACAGAAGCACATCCTTACCTCCAATATGCTCAATGGAAGGGCATTCCCACATATCTCCAAGCTCTTCAAATCCCGGCACCTTCAATTCACCGGCCAATTCCCATCCGTGCTGCAGATCCATCGAAGAATATACAAGAATACATCCTCGTTTGTCCATGGTCTGCGCTCCCAGAATGATATAATACCGTTCCTTCCCCGGAAGCTTAATGATCTTCGGATCTCTCTGATGCTCGGTATACGACGGGTGCGATCCAAACAGCGGCAGCGGATACTTCTCCGGCCATCCGTCTGTTCCCAACCGCGCCAGACAGGTATATGCATGCCTGGTCCAATCCGTATCCCGATGATTTCCGGTATAATAGAGATACAGCTTATCATCAATCGGCAGTGCAGAACCGGAATAGGCGCCTTTATTATCATACCCATCTCCCTGATCCGGAAGCAGACATACACCCAGGTTCTTCCAACTGACCAGATCCTTAGACACAATATGATACCAGTATTTCAATCCATGAACCGCTCCCCACGGACACCACTGATAAAACAAATGCCAGCTGTTGTCATACCATACAAAGCCATTCGGATCATTTAACAACCCTGTCACAGGCTGATTATGAAATGTCTGTCGAAATTCCGACTTAGTAATCCTTGCGTACAGCTCCTGTAGTTCCTGTGGGTCCTTCAAATAACGATATCTCTCTTCCCGTGTCCATTCCTTCATATCATTATCCTCCCTGCATTCTGCCGGATCATGTCACCTTGATCATCTGATCCTTATACCTAAGACGGAAGGCTGAAGATCAGTCCATATCGCATGACCAATTCCACCCTTCCGTCATCACTATCTAAGCATTCGAGTCAGTACCCGCCTGCCTACTGCTGCTTATATTCTGCGACATTGGTTTCCAAAACGGTCTTCCGGATCGGAAGGATACTGCCCGGTGATACAGAAAGTTCATCGTAACCCATTGCCAGGAATTCCTTTGTCAAAGACAGATCCGCGCCCAATTCACCGCAGATACCGGCCCATGCGCCATGTCGATGAGCAGCATCCACGATCATCTGAAGCATCCGAAGAATTGCCGGATGATGCGAATCATAGAATGCATCCAGCGATTGATTCTGACGATCGATCGCAAGCGTATACTGTGTCAGATCATTGGTTCCAACGCTGAAGAAATCCACCTCTTCTGCCAGATCATCTGCGATCATAACGGCTGCAGGTGTCTCGATCATAATCCCCAATTCAATTTCCTTATCATAGGTGATACCTGCGTCATCCAGCTCCTGCTTGATCTCTTCCACAATCTTCTTGATCTGCCTTACTTCATCTACAGAAATGATCATCGGAAACATAATAGAGATCTTGCCAAACGCGCTGGCACGAAGGATCGCACGCAGTTGTGTCTTGAATACCTCCGGCCTGGTCAGACAGATCCGGATCGCACGAAGACCCATAGCCGGATTCTCCTCCTTCGGAAGTTCAAAATAATCCGCCTGTTTATCAGCGCCAATATCCAGAGTCCGAATGATCACCTTCTTACCGGCCATCGTCTGTGCAACCTGCTTGTATATTGCAAACTGCTCTTCCTCTGTCGGATAGGAATCCGATCCGAGATAGATGAATTCGGAACGGAATAATCCGATACCGCCCGCGTCGTTCTGCAGTACCAGTCCAAGATCCTTGGTATTGCCGATATTGGCATACAGATTGATCTTCTGACCGTCTAACGTTACATTCTCTTTCCCCTTCAGGCGCTGGAGCAGAGCCTTCTTCTCCTCCTCCTGCATCAGGATCTTCTTCTTAGCCGCCAGAATATCTGCATCCGGCTCAACATATACTTTTCCCTCAAATCCATCTACAATGGCCAGCTTACCGTTCGATTCCTCGTTCAGCGGAATCTGAACACCAATGATTGCCGGAATACTCATAGTCTTTGCAAGGATCGACGTATGAGAATTTGCAGATCCATGTACCGTAACAAACGACAGAATCTTCTCCTTGTCCATCTGGACTGTCTCCGAAGGAGCCAGATCATCAGCAACGACAATCACCGGTTCCTCCGACTCGATTCCGCCGGCCCCCGCACCGGACAAAGCATTCAGAATTCTCTCCGTAATATCTTTGATATCAGCTGCTCTGCCCCGGAAATACTCTTCCTCCATTTCCGAGAACATCTTCGCGAAGTTATCTCCGGTCTGGGCAACCGCATATTCTGCGTTCACGCCTTCTGTCCGGATAATATGCTCAACAGACTCAATATAATCTTCATCGTCCACCATCAATTGATGCGCTTCAAAGATCTCGGCACTGGACTCTCCAACCTCTTTGACCGCCTTTTCATACAGCTGTTTCAACTGTTCAATCGCCTTATTTCTGGCGTCAGCATATCGGCTGATCTCTGCCTCTGTATCCTCAACCTTCGTACGCTTTACTGCCTGCTCCACCTTTGTATATACATATATCTTACCGATCGCAATCCCCTCGAAGACTGCTTTGCCTTCATATACTATCATTAAACTACCTCCTCTGCATTCATTGCCAGCTTAACAGCTCCCATAATTCCCTGATCATCATGCAGTCCTGCCGGAACAATATAATGATCGATATCATCAAGTTCCTTTGTCTTTAAATATCCGTTCAGGTTCTCAAGAACCTTTTTCCGGATCAGCGGAAATAATTGTTCCTGATGCATGACCCCGCCGCCAAGAATAATCTTCTGCGGACTTAAGGTCAGAATCAGATTTGCAAGTGCCTGTGCTATATAATCACTTTCCATCTCCCATACTTCATCCCTGCCTACCAGTTCTCTCGCCGGTGCTCCCCAACGATCTTCGATAGCCGGTCCCGCTGCCAGTCCTTCCAGACAGGTTCCGTGAAATGGACATTTTCCCTTATAGGAATCGTTCTTTGCCGGAACCAGTCTCATATGCCCCAGCTCCGGATGAAGCATACCATGCAGCAGCTTCCCATTGGAATAGATTCCTCCGCCAACGCCGGTGCCAATGGTAATATATAGTGCATTCTGCAGCCCCTTTGCCGCACCCCATGTCACCTCACCGAGCATAGATCCATTTACATCCGTATCAAATCCGATCGGAATCGATAACGCTTCCTTCATAACCCCAACGATATCATAGCCCTTCCACGGAAGCTTCGGGGTCTCCAGAATATGTCCATAGGTCTCTGATTCCTGATTCAGATCCACCGGTCCAAAGCAGGCAATCCCAAGTGCCCGAATCTCTTTCCCTTTAAAATAATCAATGATCGGCGGCATCGTCTCCTCTGGAGTTGTGGTCGGTACAGACATCTGCTCTAAGATCCTGCCGGTCTCATCTCCGATCGCACATACCATTTTCGTACCGCCTGCCTCTAACGCTCCGTATAACATATTCCTGACCCTCCTTACACAAACCTTTGAATATAGGGGGTTCTTCTCACCAAAGAACCCCCTATCCGATTATTATCTGATCTTAGAAATTTGCTTCCATAAATGCCTTGATTGCTTCTGCTGCAGCATCCTCATCATCGCCTTCAACCTGGATCGTTACTTCATCACCCTTAACGATTCCCATACCCATCAGCTTCATCAGAGAAGTTGCCTTGCTGCTCTTCTCTCCCTTGATAAAGGTAATAGTGCTGGCGAATTTCTTGGCCTCCTGTACAAGCAGACCTGCCGGACGTGCATGAATACCTACTTCATCTGTAATTGTGTACTTAAATTCTTTCATAAGATACCTCCTGTTTTTATTATTTATATTTATAACTAAATATTATCACCATATACAACATTTTCATAATCATCACTATTGGTAAGAAGTACAACGACAGTATCCGGATGACCGGCCTCCTTGATCTTCTGACGGTCAAATGTCATCAGCTTCTGGCCCTTCTTAACCTGATCTCCTTCACTGACAAAGGTTTGGAAACCATCGCCCTTCATCTCTACCGTGTCAACTCCGACATGGATCAAAAGCTCCATATCCTCGGCACCGGTAATACCGATCGCATGCTTGCTGTCTGCAACGGAGGATATCTCTCCATCCATTGGGGCATACACAACACCCTCCTCAGGCTCAATACCAACACCTTCCCCCAGTGCTCCGGATGCAAAGGTCGGATCAGAGATCTCAGTATATGGGATCAGCTTACCGGCTGTCGGACATCCGATCTCCCCTGCAGAGCAGCGGATCGCAGCCTTCGCTGTCACTTCTGTGCCATGTGAATCTTCCTTGGCTTCGGACTTTGTCTCGTCCTTCTCTGTATCAGAGACCGATTCTTTCTTATCTTCTGCTTTGGATGCATCCGGCACATCTTCCTTCCAGAAGATCATAGTAAGGAGAAATGCGATACCACCGGAGATCAGCAGTAAGATCGTATAGATTCCTGCATTGTTAATTGTAAGATATCCCGGAATACCGGTAACACCGTATGCCGTTGCACCAATCTTAGTGATTGCTCCGAATCCTGCTCCGACCGCACCACCGATCATACCGAAGATAAACGGCTTCATGAAACGGAAGTTGACACCGAAGATTGCCGGCTCTGTAATACCGAGAGCTGCCGACATAGAGGAAGGAACCGCTACGGTCTTTAATTTACCCTGCTTACACTTAATACCGACTGCCAGACAGGCTCCGAACTGTGCAAAGTTCGCAGCAGATGCGATCGGCATCCAGGTATTCAGCCCAACAGATGATAACATACCTGCCTCAATTACATTATACATATGATGCAGACCCATAACAACTGTTGCCGGATATAAAGCACCCATGATCATTGCGCCAGGCGGGAACTGAACGAGCCATTCCGCTCCCTTTAATACCCAGTTCTCAAGTGTTGAAAATACAGGTCCGATAACAACAAAGGTTGCTAATGCTGTAACAAATACCGTTGTGATCGGTACTACGAACAGGTCGATCATTTCGGGAACATGCTTATGCAGGAACTTCTCGATCTTACACATGATCCAGATTGCGATCATGACAGGAATTACGTGTCCCTGATAACCATTTCTTGAGATAGAACCCAGAATATAATCACCAATATGTATATTACCGAATAGATTCCACGTCGGAACGGACGGCGCCGTAATATTGCTCCAATCTGTGATCAGATATGGATCCACACCATCCACAGGAATATTGAAGAACTTATGGATTGCCTCGGCATTCGCAACATTCCATCCATTTAACAAGCCGCCATGCACCATCATTAAACCGATAACAGCTGCCAGAAATACATTGCCGCCGAATACTCTTGCCGCACTAATCGCTACGATGACCGGAAGAAATGCAAATGCGGTATTAGCGACCATATCCAGAAATGCATACCAGTCAGTAGATGCAAAAGAAGGAATTGCCTTACCTAACGCTTCTACCACACCCATCATAAGACCGGACGCAACAATCGCAGGAAGGATCGGTACAAATACATCTCCGACCGATTTCAATGCCCGCTTCCATGCCGGTGCCTGTGCAGCGGCTGCTGCCTTTACATCGTCCTTTGTTGCTGCTGTCATACCGGTTACAGCAAGGAATTCATCATACACCTTATTCACTGTACCGGTTCCGATAATGAGCTGGAGCTGTCCATTGTTCTCGAACATACCCTTCACTCCGTCTACATTCTCCAGTGCCGCCTTATCAATCTTCCCGTTATCCTTGATGACAAGGCGTAGTCTTGTTGCACAGTGTGCAGCTTGGGCAACATTCTCTCTGCCGCCGATGTGAGACACGATCTCTTCCGCACATTTTCTGTAATCAAGCGCCATAATGATAGACCTCCTCTCAAAACTCAGTGTTTCATTTTTTGAATGTTCTTTGAAATCGATTACATTATAGTTTCATATTATTCTCTTTGAGAAAATCTGTCAATATACAATGCTCTAATTTTTCTCCGGATTTCTTGTGCACATTGTACAATAATACACCATTATAAGTGTTTTCATACAAGAAATATGTCAGAATACTGATACCTAAAATCGCGCATCCGACCAAGGTCGGTGTCGCGCCTTTCGGCAAATATCCATGCAAGCATGGCTGCATATCTTACAGGAAACGCGCAAAAAGACTGCAGATGTATCATCTGCAGCCTCTTATCAAATAGGAATATTATAGAACTACTTTTTCTAGAACCATGATCGTTTCAAAGCCCCAGTTCTTCAAATGCCTTTGCCAGTCCATCCTGATCCACAGCCGGACATATCTTATCCGCGATCTGCTTCAATGCTTCCGCGCCATTATCCATGCATACACTGGTTCCAACCGTCTCGATCATCTCCAGATCATTCATGCTGTCCCCAAACCCGATCGTATCATCATCTGCTGCATGATAGTAATCACGGATCAGCCGAACCCCCAGCCCTTTATCGAACTTCCGGTTGACAAGCTCTCCATTCAGACAGCTGTGCGCTTTCACTTCCTGGATCACGAATTTAAAATCCGCCTCCAGACATGCCTTCGCTTCATCCAACTGCTCCATAGCATTACACATGATCACAACCTTATAGATCGGACTGCCGTTATACTCCTTCATGGAACGAATCCCCAGATTCTCAGACAGCGCTTTTCTCCAGCGTTCGATCTCACTGTTGCCCTCCGGCTGATCCTTCAGGAACTCATCCATATTATCATCGCCCCACGAGCCGTCCTTGGCCTCAATAGTACAGAAGACACCATGCCTGTGTAAGGTCTCCAATGCCATATCCCGCTGTTCATCCGACATCGGACAGTCAAATAATACCTCATCTCCGACCGTTACATAGCCGCCGCCGCTTCCGATCACGCCATCGAATCCATATTTCAGCAACGGCTTCAGCATATCAAGATTACGTCCGGTACATAAAAATACCTTATTTCCCTTTTTCTGTGTCCGACGGATCGCCTGAAGGGCAGACTCCGGCGGCACATTCTCTCCGGCCTTAGTTAACGTGCCGTCAATATCTACAAATATCAATTTCATATTCAGATTGAACCCCTTTCAATTACAGAGTAGCCCAACATGATATGACTGATCGGATGGTCGGTGCTCCCGGACTTGATCATATCCGTGAGCAGCGCAACTGCTGTCTGTCCGCACCTCTCAAAATAAAGCTGCACAGTTGTAAGCTGCGGCTCTGATACCATATCCGCCCAGCTGTTACCGATTCCGGCAATCGATATATCCTTCGGAATCCTCTTACCGGCCTCTCGAATTGCCCGCATCGCTCCATGTGCGATCAGATCCGTTGCACACAAAACACCGTCTATATGAGGATTCTTTTTCAGAAGACGTTCCATAGCCATATACCCGCCTTCCACACTAAAATCAGAGACATCTGTCATCAGCTGTTCCGTCTTACGTCCGGCATCTTCAAACGCCTGACAGACTCCCTGTTTTCTCAGCTTGCCGACGGCAACATCCTCTTCTGTCACACCAATATAAGCAATATTCTTTCTCTTTTTCAGCATAAGAGCCGCAAGCTCTCGCATAGCATTCCGATCATCATAAAATACACTCGGAACTCCATCAAAGCATTGACCTGTTACAACCAGCGGAATCTGACAGGACTTGATCGCATGATTCAGATATGGCGTCATGACTGTCCCCATAAGGATAATGCCTTCCATCTTGTTTCTCTGCATGGTCTCGATATATTGAACCTCTTTTTCCCATTTTCCGTCTGTGCAGCCTAAGATCAACGTATAGTCATTCTGCTCGAGTTCTCCTGCAATTCCTGTCATGATCTGAGACAGAGAATCCGAATGGATCTGCGGAACGATCACACCGATCTGCCCGCTCTTTCCGGTCCTCATGGTCTGAGCCATGGCATTCGGAACATAGTGATTCCGTTCCACCACCTCACGAATGCGCTGCTGTTTCTCTGCGCCTAATGATCCTCCGTTAAAATATCTGCTGACCGCAGCGGAAGATACTCCGGCTTCTTCTGCAATCTCCTTAATCGTCACTGCTTTCACCCTCTTATGCTTATAATCTCTCACGTTCCATTCCTTGTCAGAACGTTGTAACCAACCATACAAAATCATGTGCCGGAACTCCGACTGCCTTCGCTTCACACAAACCACCGGTCAACAGATCTCTGTATTCCTCTTCTTCATTGATCCATGCGGTCTCATCCTGATCGTTAAAGTTAAATAACGCGATTAGCTTCTCGCCCCGATAATATCTGCCGATTCCCAGCACATGATCATTCCAGGTCTCTACGATCCAGGTATCTGCATAGCTGTCAAATACCCGATGCTTAGAGCGAAGAAGCGCTAACTTCTGTATCTCGCTGAAGATCCTCTGCTCTCTGGTGCCGGCTTTCTTCCGTCTTGCAACACTCTTCCAGTCCAGATCGCCCCGATGCAGATACCGGCTGTCATCTCTTTTATAATCGTCATCATGATAAGTATAATCATTCAGCTGTCCGATCTCATCGCCACTGTAAAGCACCGGAATCCCGCTTTGCGTGAATAAAAATGCATGCAGCATGATATCCAGGTGGATCGCTTGATCTAATTTCTCCGGATTCTTCTCATACTCCGCTGCCTCAATCCCACATAGGGAAGCGGTTGTTCCGCACAATCTGGCATCCTGTAGTCTCGGATCATCGTTATAGAGCTCCCCGCGTCCGTCGCAGCCATAGATTACTCCGGACAGATAATCATTTAAGAACTTCTTATGAGGAGCCTCCTCAATACCGAACTGTTGCAAGTATTCATAATCCAATCCCCAACCGATATCGTCATGACAGCGAAGATAATTCAAAAAAACATACTGCTTCGGAAGCGCGAACACCGTACCCAGCTGATGCTTCATTAATCTGACATCCTTCGTGGCTACCGTGTGCCAGGTACTTGCCATCGTTGTAACATTATACAGCATATGACATTCCGGCTTATCCACCGAGCCAAAATAAGGCACCACCTTAGACGGCTCCATAACAACCTCGCCAAGCAGGAGCGTACCCGGACATACGATCTCTGCCGCGATCCGCATGATCCGAACCAGAGAATGCACCTCCGGCAGATTCCGGCAGGTCGTCCCCAGCGTCTTCCATATATACGGAACCGCGTCCAGACGAATAATATCCACGCCTTGATTGCACAGATATAACATATTGGCAGTCATATCATTAAAAACCGTCGGATTATGATAATTCAGATCCCATTGATAAGGATAGAAGGAAGTCATGACAATCTTCCCTGCTTCCGGACACCACGAAAAGTTCCCTGGTGCTGTCTGAGGGAACACCTGCGGAACTGTCTTCTCGTATTCATTTGGAATATCCCAATTATCAAAGAAGAAATATCGATCCTGATATTCTTTCTCGCCTGCCCTGGCACGTCTAGCCCACTCATGATCCTCACTGGTATGATTCATAACAAAATCCAGGCAAACACTCATACCCAGACCATGACAATCTCTTGCCAGCCCTGCCAGATCCTCCATCGTTCCAAGCTCCGGCTGAACCTTCCGGAAATCCGCCACTGCATATCCACCATCGCTCTTCCCTGCCGGGCTTTCCAAAAGCGGCATCAAATGAACATAATTCACTCCGCATTCCTGAAGATATGTAAGATGCTTCCGGACCCCACCAAGCGTTCCCGCAAAACAATTCGTATACATCAGCATGCCAAGCATTTCATTACCTGCAAACCAGTCTTTCACGACCTCTCTGGCAGCATCCCAATCCTTTAACTCCTGACTCCGCTCGGTATAGAACTCATACAGCATCCCGCAGAAATAATCAAATGCCTGCATATCATTCTGATATAACTCACAGTAGAGCCATTTCAACTCATCATAGTATGGGGTAATACGCTGCCGGAATGTCTGATCCCATTTCTTATTCAACATAGCATTCTCCATATTATACAACCTGATCAATTATCTTTGTTACTTTTTTGTAATCGATTTCATAAGCAAATTATATAATACTATAAATAGATATGCAAGATGGAATTTTCATGATCTCCATCGTATCCGGATTCACAACAAAGAAATTCAGAAGCTCCGCATCCTTCAAACTCCGATTCTCAGAATCATGCCACCGCTCCTTGTAGACAAACTGATCCCCCTGCTCTGTCGTTCTATTATATTGCAGTGTACGCTCAATGATAATGGTCCTATTATCTTCAGCAATATCCTCCGTAACGGAACTATCATCTCTGTTAATAATTCCATCCTGTGAATCAGCCGGTTGCCCCGACTGCGAATCTACCGGCAACTCCTCCGTTACATATTCCAGATATACCACGAGATATGGCTGTGCCCTTGCATTCATCTCCCGCTCCGCTTCCAGATGAATACGATCCGAGCTCTCAATCCCTGCCAGATCTCCCTCCGTCTTAATGTAAGTATCTAACGCTTCCATTTCCAGATATAATTGCTCAATCCGTTCTTCCTCTTCCCTTCTTTGCTCCTCCCAATGATTCTCCCACATCTCCCGCTCCTGACGCTCTGCTTCCTCCCGCTCTTTGCGTAATAATTCGTTCCGTTTTTGAAACGCATAATTCTGATAACGCATGATTTCCTCGTACAGCATCAGAGTAAGGGATTCATCTGTATCATCCTTACCGCGCATCGGACGCAGAAACCGCCGAAACAGAAGTCCCTCTCTTTCGTATAATTCATAGGTATAGTCCCGTGGATCAAAAGCACCGCGTACAACGGTAATCGTTCCATTTTCATTCTGTATTTCGCTATCAAAATTCAATCCTAATAAAATATAGCCTACCACGATTGTAAACACTATAAAAACTATAAAAGACAACAGAAGTCTTCCAAGCACATGCAATACCTTCAGTTGTTTACCCTCTAATCTATAATCCAATAATTCAATGGAGATTACAATAATCGTAAGCTGCCAGAATACAAATAATGCAAAGCTGACACCCTGCGTATACCATGATCTGAGTTCTAATCCCGCCGGCAGCATCTTATAAGCCATGATAAATAGAACAATATATAGAATAGTTACAACGGTCAATCCGGCTGTCCAGATCACTGCAAATGGGGGACGCCTTCGGTTTGTTGATATTTTTTCCATTTCAATACTCCTTTGGATTAGCTCGGAAGAAAATCATCCAATCATCCCCCAGTCACTATATATGAAATACCAGTGCTGTGTAATCTTATGCTGCTCACATCCCTCCTGCTCCCGACAGGATATCTCCGTACCGGACGGCTTATCATAATGAATCACATCCGTATTATAGTTCTGATAATCTTGATAATATAATTCCGCAACGGCTGTATAGACATCTTCATATTCTATTATACCTTTCCGCAGCTGATCCGGTGTTACATGATGAAAGAATAAAAAGTAGATTACCGGTAGCAAATGGACGATACAGACAACTCCCACAATGATAAGAATTCTCTTGGTTTGCTTTTTCATTTCGCCTCTCCCAATTGTCCACATATTTGGATATCACTGTATAATCATATATGTTCAGTATACTATCCCACTATTACCATCTCTTATCATGTTCCTTACATTTTCATTACGACATCCGCACAATAAAAAGACCTTCTACACAAAAAATGAGGACAGATTACCCTGCCCTCACTATTATTCGTCGTAGTGTCCTTTACAAGAAGTCTTGTCCTGTGTCTGCCAATAGATATATTCTTCCCAAGCCCGATCATCCCACAACAATCTCATGTATTACTCCTCGATCAACTCATGCTCGTGTAATTCTGCCTTCCCGGATTCTATTTCTGAAATAACCTTCTTTAGGTAATCCATATTAGAATCTGAATAAAAGGGATCTACTGATACCTCAAAGGGAATTCTCTTCTCTCGTGTCATCTTCTTGGCAAAAATCGTCTTTATTTCTTGCTCCTTCCGGCAAAATTACACTCCCATTCTTCTATATTATAACAATTCCTTCAGAATCTGATTGATCGATCCCGGATCAGCCTTGCCCTTCATGGCTTTCATGGTCTGTCCGACTAAGAAGCCGATTGCTTTCTCCTTGCCGTTATGATAATCCTCCACGGACTTCGGATTGGCGGCGATCACTTCCTCGATCGTCTTCCGGAGCGCGCCCTCGTCATTGACGGTCTTCAATCCATGCTCCTCCACATAAGCCTCCGGATCGATGTCGCTCTCAAAGACC
>CACZRT010000033.1 GCA_902783585.1 uncultured Lachnospiraceae bacterium
CATGGCACTTTACCATCTCCTCTGTCAGATACAGAAGACCATAACCGGTTGCCTCGGTACGGGCAAGAGATCCACCATAGGTAAGACCCTTACCGGTAAGGACGCCTTCATAGATACCCTTAATTCTCTTATACTGACCGAACATAAAGCCGATCTCTCTTGCGCCTGTTCCGATATCGCCGGCCGGAACATCCTCGTCAGCGCCAATATACTTAGAAAGCTCTGTCATAAAGCTCTGGCAGAACTTCATGATCTCATTGTCAGACTTACCCTTAGGATCGAAATCAGATCCACCCTTACCACCGCCGATCGGAAGTGTTGTCAGGGAGTTCTTGAAGATCTGCTCAAAGCCTAAGAACTTAATGATACCGAGATTCACTGATGGGTGAAGTCTGAGACCACCCTTGTAAGGTCCGATCGCATTATTGAACTGCACACGGAAACCACGGTTCACCTGAACATTACCGTTATCATCTACCCAAGGAACACGGAACATGATCTGACGATCCGGCTCGGTAATTCTCTCTAAAATAGCAAGCTTGCGGTATTTCTCCTCATCCTGATCGATCACAGGTCTTAAGGAATTCAGAACCTCGGTTACAGCCTGAATGAACTCCGGCTGATCAGCATCTCTCTTCTGGACCAACTCCAGAACCTCGTCAACGTATGACATAATTACATCCTCCTTATATAATACATTTGATCCGGCACCTCATTCCGTATGCCGGTATTATAAGAATCATTCCTTCCCCGCAAAGTCGCGATTTGCGGCATCCGAATCCATTATCCTGACGTTATATTCTTAAATAGAAATAAGATCATATGTAACGATCATGAATCATGATTCACGAACAATTCTCACACAAATCACATTATAGTATAGATGGTTTTCATTTTCAACAAAAACATGAAACCGGGTCAGGTCTCGAATCAAGTCTTCCAAGCAGGAGCATTTACCGCTCCACATATTCCACTCTTCGATTCGACTGGATAAAATGCGTCGCTACCCGTTCTTCCTTCTTCGGCAGGCCATATTGTTCCTTCCCGAGCGCAATACTCTTCATCAGGAACGACATATTTCTTGCCAGTGTCCGCATGGTCTGAAGTCCCTCCAGATCCTCTGCCGCCTCCCCCTTCGCGCGTCCATGGATACTGTTCCAGTACTGGCTGGACGCAACCGGCATACCGCTGATCGTAAAATACTTATTCAATTCATCAAAGGTAGCAGAGCAGCCGCCGCGTCTTGCGACCACAATGGAAGCCCCCACCTTCATCGTCTTGTCAAAGCCGGTGCTGTAGAACAAGCGATCCAGACATGCGATCAAAGTCGCATTGGCAGACCCATAGTAGACCGGCGAAGCAATGACCAATCCGTCTGCCTCCTCGAACTTCGGAGCCAGATCGTTCACGATATCATTGAAGACACATTTTCCCGTCTTCATACAGCCATCACAGGCAATACAGCCACGCAGCTCCAGATTGCCAACCCGGACGATCTCCGTCTGTATTCCTTCTTCCTCAAAGATCTTCACCATCTCATCCACTGCAAGAGAGGTGTTGCCTCCCACACGCGGACTGCCATTCAGTACTAATACCTTCATACGCTACCTCCATTTTCCAATACACTCTCTTATAGATTCCCTGCTCCTATACATTCACTCATCGCTCTATTCCTCATCTGCTATACAATGTAAATCAATCGGCTTACGGGAGCTGTGACAATTGTTCATTAAACTTATCAATATATGACTCATCCCCCTTGCTGATTCCTGATTTCTATATGATCCAACATATATATCCCTTATCCGTATTCCATAATATATTTATAACATGAACCGGTCTCATTTACAACTTATACACAAAAGTTGCACTCCTCTATTACCTACGGAGTGTTACGGTATATGCAAGAAAGTGCATATAAAGGAATTACAGATATTCTGTACGAACCATTCTCATATTCCGAGAAATTTTCAAGACATATTCTTATTCCTCTTTGAAGCCCTTTTTTATCCAAAAACATATACATGCTCTTCATACCGCCTCTGGTGCCTGCTTTTACCTCAACCGGGGTCACAGCACCATCCTTCACAATAATATAATCCACCTCTGCAACACTATTCTTCTCTGTTCTTACCCAGTAATTAAGATTCCCGCTATGATTTATCATAGAGTATTTGATCAATTCACAGCCTGCAATCATCTCCGCAACACTGCCTTTATTAACAAGATCCGAAGCGCTATCCGAAAGAAAACGGCGGCGTAATCCTTCCTGACTATTAGTCTCAATTCCCAGAATTCTAAGCATCAGACCGCAATCTAAATATATATATTTGATATATCTGCTATTTTGCTCACTATTAAGTGGCAAACCATTGGCATCCGTATGAATCACAGGTGTGATCAGCCCCGCAAGAGTAAGAAGCCGAAGTGCTTCTTTCACCTGTGCGCTCTGATATTCATCAGAGACCTTATGATATACAAATTTCTGCCCCATCTGGTGCACGACACTATTCAGAGTCAACCTTATCAGATCCGGAGAAATCCTTTTTTTATATTTGGCAAAGTCTCTATCATATCCTGTGACAATATCATCGTGAACCTGCGATACTTTAAGATAGTCTTTCGATTCCATCCATTCTGCTACTGCTTCCGGCATTCCTCCTATCATAATATAATCCCGGAACAGATTAACCAATCTGTTATGAAACACATCATCAAGTGGATGCTTCGAATCCGCTTTCTGTTTTAAAGCGATTAATCCGGCTTGACCTACAGCTTCAAGATATTCATCAAAGCTCATAGGATACATATAGAACGACCGTATTCGACCCACAGCAAATGTTGGAATATCCTGCAGAGCAAATTCCAACAGGGAACCTGCACCTATTACATGCAGTTCGGGCATATCCTCCCAAAAAAAACGCAAAGCTTCTATCGCCTGCATACAATTCTGTATTTCATCAATAAACAGGAGTGTACTTCCGGGAACAATAGTAACACTATAATAAGCGGACAGCTTTGAAAGAATTACATTCACATCATATCCCTGCTTAAAAAAAACAGCTGCTTCTGGATCTCGTTCAAGATTCACTTCCAGATAATGATCAAATGTCTCTCCCAAATGACGAACGGCAGTTGATTTTCCAACCTGTCTTGCCCCTCGGATCAGCAATGGTTTATGTCTCGTACTATTCTTCCATTCAACCAATTCTTTATCAATAGCTCTCGAATAATAATGCATAGCGATCACCCCCGGTGCTTAGCATTATACAGAATTTTAATATCAAAATCAAGAGTTTTAATTATTTATCCGTTATTAAAATAACAGGTTTTAATAACGAATATATTATTAAAATAAAGAGATTTAATTCCTCGTTGTACTAGCAGTTATTCGAATCAAAGCGGTTATTCCGTGCCAGAATATAGCACTCACCAGCTCTGCCCTGATCGGCTGCTGCGATCGTTCCCGCCGCAAGATCCCGCACATCACATAAGTTAAATGAGCCGTCAATCCCGGCAGGCATCTCACCATTCATAATCTTGATCAACGTTCCCGTTGTCTCACCAACTGCAAAGTCCTCCGGTCCCATGATACCACTTGGATGAACCACACAGGCATCTAGATCAAAGTCCCGTACCGCATCCAGCACCGCCTGAGTTGCCAGCGCCTTCGACCGGCTGTAACAGCCAACCACTTCATTCTCATCAAAGTAATTGACTTCCTTAATTGCCTTCCCCTTCGG